>CAZKMQ010000032.1:0-7128 GCA_964554065.1 uncultured Gammaproteobacteria bacterium
ACAGATAAAGATCTTGAAGCAATTGCCATAGCAAAAAGTTTTAATATTAAAAATACAACACAGGTCATTAGTTTATAAAAGTTTTGATCGCTATATGTAGTTGACAATCGATCAGTATTAAGGCATTATATTGCCATATCCGCCGCCATCGTCTAGTGGTTAGGACATCTGGTTCTCATCCAGGGAACAGGGGTTCGATTCCCCTTGGCGGTACAAACAAAAGAGAGCTACCACAGGCACGCTTGCGATCCCAGCGGATCGCTACGCTACCATTCGTTGCTTTGCTACTCAACTGAGTAGACCATGCCAAAGCTACTCATGAGTACCTGTGGTGGCATATTTTATTGTATTGTCTGATGAGAATCGAACGAGGATGGGGCGACGGGTTCATAGTGTGAAGATTAGAGATTTCGTGTTAAGATAATTTTGTATTAATTAATTTTGATTATGAAGAGGAGTTCAGATAAGCCTGGTGTTGGTAGAAAGATTATAGATCTAGGTCCTGCTCTTGAGAAGAGAAGACTTGAAAATGAGTATAAGTGGGCAAATAGAGCGGTAAAAGAGGCACAGGGATTTATGGCAGATATAGATCCTGATTTCCAGATTAGAGCAGAGCCAAGAGTCTTTAGGCCTAGTGATGGTGGTGAAGAGTCGCGCATTTATGCGGTGGCATTTAGTCATGCTACTGATCCATTAATACGATGGACAATGGATGCGCCTAAAGACGATGAATACTATAAGAATGATTTTGAGAGAGTTGTTAGGGAGGTGTATGAAAAAAGTAAGAAACTTTCAGATGAACATAGGTGGTCTGAAAAGGCGGTGGAAGCAGCAAAGAATTTTATTGGTAAAATTGATCCTGATTTACGTGTGAATTCAGAAGAAAGAATCTTTACGCCGAAAGATGGCGGCAAAGAATCAAGAGTGTTTGTTTTGGTATTCAGTCACGCAAAAAAACCGTGGATAAGTTGGTCAATGAATGCAAGTCAAAATGAAGATTATTACGTAGGTGATTTTGAAAAAACCGTCAGAAATATATATAGCAAAATGAATCGCTGATCTTATAAAAATTGTTTTTAATGATCATCGCAGTAGTGTTTAATAAAATAAAGCCAGTTCGTTAGAACTGGCTTTATTGGTTTGTTACTGTCATTCAGTACCTAGAGCCTCTGCCTGCTGACTGAGAACATCGAACTTTACCAGGATTTCAGCGATGCGCGCCGAGATTTGCTTTTTTTTGATTTCCATTTGCTCTTTTCTTTCTCTGATCTCCTCTTTGTATCCACGCTCAGATAGCCCGAGCTTTTGAAGTTGATGGCGATCTAGGACCTTTACCTCTGCATTTAGGTATTGCTTGAGAAAGAGCATCAGAGAGTCCATGTGCTCTTCCATCTCATTTGCGAACTTTCCAAGATCGCTTGAGTTAATTTCGTCGAACTTCTCCTGCAGTTCATCACACTCAAGCTTGAGCTCTTCCTGAATAGACTTGGGTTGAATTGGATCTAGCCTAAGTGCCTTTTTGCCGTTAAAAAGTTTTCCCAGCCGTTTAAGCACTAGGTGCCAGGTCGCTCCGGCATTGGGGCAACTGACGTTTCTTTCAATTTCACCCCCAGCCCAGGGGCCTCTAAGTTGACGAATTTGCACTTTGCCAAGCGCACCACAATCTGGACACGGACCTTGTTCCATTTTTCTCTCCTTGTTGTTAACGGACAAAAACTAAAAAACACACTTTGGAAAGCGTGAAGTGTTCTGATACATCGCCGGTGGAAAGTTTTGATAAAAAAACAATCGCACTATAGGCGACGTATCTAAGCTATTCGCATCTTCCCAAAAGGGTGGATGTCGCACCTTGCTGTAAGCAGGTTGCGGACGAAGCATTGGGCCATTTCCCTTAGCATCTTCGTACTCTTGATACGTCTTGAATTGTGCTTAAACTATAGCAGAATTGGCAGGGTTTGTCAAGTGGTATTTTGGGTATTGAATTCGCAATTATCATGGCGATGGTTGCGGGTTTTCTGTTTATTGGGTACATTGTGGTTATGACAGACGAAAAAAGATCGCGTTCAATAGAGTCAGAATCAGCTAAGGAGCGGCTGGATTTTTTGCATACTGCAAAGCAGGCGGTGATGGATAATTTCCCTTTTGAAAATGAGCAAAGCAAAGAGCGATTTGATAGTGCGTGCACTCAATTGGAGTCACGCGCGCCTGGCATGAGTGATGATGAGTGTGTTTTGCAAATTAAGGACATAGTGCACTCACTAGATAATAGTCATACAACCTTGAAAGAAAAACACACTGATACCTACTATTCAGTAAATCAAGAAATAGTTGCTGTTGACGGAGAATTTTTTTTGCGTGATGACACTGACGAATTAAAAAAGATTTTACGCATTGGCGAAAGTAGTGCAGAAGGTTTTATCACAGAAACTGCAAAACAAATTCCTGGCGGGACGCAGGAGTGGAAAATGACTAAAGTTCTTGATCAGTTGCGCTATGCAAAGAATAAAGAGCAAGTGCAACTAACAATACTTGATGATGGAGAAGAAGCACCGTTCACATTGAGTTACCAGGAAAACAAACCAGACAGTGAGCGATCACTTGTTAAGGGTAAAATACTTGATGAGACTACAGGCTACATTGAAATTAATTCCTGGTCTTCTGATGTGGTGGAACAGGTGAATAAAGAATTAGATGCTATGGAGCAGTGTGAAGCGATAATTTTTGATGTGAGAAATAACAGCGGTGGGAATAGTAATCTTGCGGAAAAGATTGCAGGCAGGTTTACAGATAAAAAAACAAATTATGCGACGACTGTTGATGCGCAAAATAATAAAACAGTTCAAACTCTTGAGCCACAACTACCGCATATAGATAAACAAGTTGTACTACTCACTTCTGCGCGTTCATTGAGTTCTAATGAAATGTTTGTTCTTTCGCTCAAAGATACGGGGAGTGCTGTCTCAATAGGTGATACAACAGGTGGTGGATCAGGAAATCCAGATTTGATTGAATTAAAGCTTGGTGGTAAAAATTACAATTTGAGTGTTGCTAAGTGGAGATTGAATAGACAAAATGGTCAGGCGATTGAAGGTATTGGAATAAAGCCAGATATTGAAGCAAAACAATCAGTTGAGAATAGCAAGGATGTGGTATTACAAAAAGCAATTGAATACATCAAAAACAGTTGACATAACCACAAAAATTCGCTATATTGTACTCTCAATAAAGAAAAACATTATACAATATGCGGAAGATACTCATTTCACTTATTATAAGTATCCTAGTGCTTGGTGCGCTGGGTTTTTGGTTTATATTAACCAAACAGTCTGAAGAGAATAGTGCCACACCGGTAAATGGAGAAAAAGTTGCAGCAGCTGCAACGATTTTCCCTCTATTTGATATTCTTCGCAATGTGGGTGGAGAGTATGTTGATGCACGATTGATTTTGCCGCCAGGAGCAAGCCCGCACCTGTTTTCATTTAGTCCAAGTGACATTGCAAAGTTGGAAGGTACAGAAGTTATTTTTGCTGTAGGTCATGGACTTGATAATTGGCTTTCTGGTGCTGTTGCTGATGACTATGCCCATGTTGCAGTTGTACCTGTTGATGATCAGATCACATTGCGCAGCATTGCGTATCATGGTCATGAAGACGATCACGAAGAGGATGATCATGAAGGTGAACAAGAAGAAGTTGTTGATCCACACTATTGGCTTGATGTAAATAACGCTATCCAAATTACACGAAACATAAGCGCATACTTGCAATCTATTGATCCGGAAAACGCCAGGGCATACCGTGCAAATACAGAAGCGTATATCGTAAAGTTAAAAAATCTTGATACTGAGATTATTAGTAAGGTGAATGGTCATGATGAGACAGTTATTACTTTGCATGATGCGTGGGGCTATTTTGCAGATTATGTGGGGATAGAGATTAGTGGTACATTTGAGCCAGCTGCCGGAGAACAGCCTTCACCGCAATATCTTGAGCAATTGCAGGAGGTTGTTGCTGAGCATGGTGTACGTACGATCTGGTCTGAGCCACAACTAGACACAACAACGATTGAGCCGTTTGTTGCTGATCTGTCATTAGATATTGTTACTATTGATCCTATTGGTGGTATTGAAGGAACGGAATCATATATTGATCTTATGCAATTTAATGCAAATGCCATTGTGCAGAGTCCGTAACCATGGCATGATATATAGTGATGAAGCAAAAAAATAGAAAAATCAAGCAAGTACCAACTGACGAGACAGTAGTTGAAGTCAAGGATCTTGCGGTGCGTATTGAGTCACAGGAAATCATTGAAAAAATTTCTTTCACACTCAAGCGCAACAGCATTAGCATGATGATTGGCCCAAATGGATCTGGAAAAACCACACTCATCCGTGCGGTCATGGGGCTCATTCCTTTAGAGGATGGGTCTGTTCGTTTATTTGGTAAGAAGCCGGCGCAGTTTCGTGAGCGCATTGGATATGTTCCGCAGCGATTCTATGTTGATGATGATTTTCCGATTACTGTTGAAGAGTTCTTATCACTCACAGCAGAAGTGAAGGGTGGTCGTGGCATGGCTCGCGCGCTCAAAGAAGTTGGGATGGAGCGTACAGAGCAGAAACAGCTATCGCAGCTATCAGGTGGTCAGTTGCAGCGCGTGCTTATTGCACGTGCGCTGTTGGGTAAGCCACTGTTGCTTGTGCTTGATGAGCCGGTGAGTAGTATTGATGTGGTTGGCTCAAAGTCGATTTATGAGCATTTAGATTTTATTCGTCGTCGTTATGATGTTACTATTATTATCATATCGCACGAAATGGATCTTGTTTCGCGCTATGCTGATCAGGTGTTGTGTATTAACAAGCACTTAATGTGCTCTGGCGCGCCAAAAGAGGTTTTTGAAAGTAAAGAGATGCAGAAGATTTACGGTTCAGAGTTAACGCATTATCACCACCATTAATATGCCAGACTTTTTGCAACTTGCGTTCATGCAGCGCGCACTTATTGCCGGAGCTGCAGTGGCTATCCCCATGGCACTTCTTGGTGTTTTTGTTACGGCAAAAGGTATTGCATTCTTTGGTGATGGTGTAGCGCATGCGTCACTTGCAGGAATCGCGATCGGTCTGTTGATTGGCATCAGCCCGTTGTGGGCCGCCCTGGTTGTTGCAGTAATATTTGCCATTGTAATGGCGCTATTTGATCGATATTCGAAGTTAAAGTCTGACACAATTCTTGGATTCATGTTCACCGTAGGAATGGCGATTGGTATTATTTTGTTGAGCTTTAAAAGTGGATACCAGCCTGACTTGTTTAGCTTTTTGTTTGGAAACATTTTAACGATTAGTTATAGCGATCTGCTATTCATTATTCCATTCTCGGTCTTCACAACAATTTTGCTGTTGGTTTTGTACAAAAGTATTTTACTCATGATAGTTAACCGTGAGATGGCATGGCTTTCGGGAATTCCTGTATTTGCCGCTGAGCTGCTTTTGTATGTATTTCTCGCCGTGACTGTTGTTATGGGAGTAAAACTACTTGGAATTGTGCTTATTAGTGCGCTACTTATTGTGCCGGTTGCAACTGGGCGTTTGTTAGCAAAATCTCTCAAGAGCATGTTGCTGCAAAGCATTGTATTTTCAGAATTGATTGTACTTGGTGGATTAATTACCTCGTATTATCTTGACTTGCCATCTGGTGCGGTGATAGTTTTGTTTGGTGCGCTTATTTTCGGCTTAGTATTCATAGTTGCAAAAGTAAAAGAGTTATTTGTGCATTAATATGAAGTACAAATTTTACACAACACATAAAAGTGCATGGGATGGCATGAAAGCTGAGCTGAATAAAGCCCAGCGTTCTATTTATTTGGAATCATATATTTTTTTGGACGATACAATTGGCAGACAGTTCGTAGATATTTTGGTTAAAAAAGCTACAGCCGGCCTAGATGTGAAATTAATTCTTGATGGTGTTGGTAGCTTTTGGTTCTCTGTGCATTCAATTAAGCGTCTCAAGTCCGCAGGTGTTCACGTTCTTGCGTTTCAGGATTTGGTGTGGAAGCGAATTATAAAGAGTTTTCGTCGTCTTTTTCATCGCAATCATCGAAAGACACTAATTATAGATAAGAAAGTTGGGTTTATTGGGGGTGTGAATATTAAAGAAGCGTACGCAGATTGGCTAGATTTGCATCTTATGGTTGTTGGTGAAGAGGCAGTTGCGCCTATGGTGAGATCATTTGGCAAAACATGGGTGCTTGGAGGTGGAAAACGTATTACGGTTCGAAGCTTGATCGATCATCCAATCAAAAGGCTGAGCACTAAGGTTAAGCATCTGACATATGTATTCTCTCATCCGTATAAGCGGTTTAAAGAACGTTCGCGTATTCGTAAAGCATATATTGATGCCATGCACAGCGCAAAGCGTATTGTGCGGATTGTAACACCTTATTTTCTTCCTGATAAAAAATTGCTGGGCGTGATCAAGCGCACAATTTCTCGTGGTGTGAAAGTTGAGCTACTTGTGCCACTAAAGCATGATGAGATAGCTGTGCAACATGCAATGCATGCTCTATTTCCTGAGTTGCATACTATGGGGATAGAGCTTTTACTTTATCCTAATATGATGCACGGTAAAGCCATGATTGTAGATCATAAGCTTGGAATGGTGGGAAGTAGTAACTTTGACTCGCGAAGTTTTTTCTATAACCATGAGGCATCATTGTTTTTTACTAATCAAAACATGATTACGGATTTAAAAAAGATTGTTGATAAGTGGAAAAATCAAGCGCATGAATTTATTCTTGATGGTTGGGATGAAAGGCCACTTATTGATCGAGTTTTGCGGCGGGTTGCAAGTTGGTTTTCTCCAATATTGTAAAAATAAAAAAGGCCGGCCCGACGGGCCGGCCTTTTAAAATTCCAAATCTATTTCTTAACAACTCGTGTTCCTGCAATCATGTCATGCAATCCTTTCTTGTTCTCTGTGAAAAACACCATTAAATATCCGATACCAAGGATGATTCCACTTACAAAGTAGCCAACATAGCGAAGTATTGCCTTACCCCAAGTTAGTTTACCACCCTGGGCAGTAACAATCTTAAGGCCAAGAGCCATCTTTCCTGGTGTAGCTGATTTCC
>CAZKMQ010000032.1:7138-9213 GCA_964554065.1 uncultured Gammaproteobacteria bacterium
ATGCCAATAACTAACATAACATTACCTACTTCAGACTGATTGACTGCCATGCCAACAATCCAGCCAATGATAGCGAGGATAATTACATCAATTATATAGGCTACAAAGCGAATCCAGCCGCCTGCACTTTTCATCCCTCCTGCAGGTGCCGCATTTTGCACTGGTTGATCCATATAAAAAAATAAATGAATTAATAATATGGCTATAGTATAGCAAGTTTTTGCTAATAAAGCACTACGCCATTTAGCTTAAGCCAGTACAATGCACCAGTGATCAGAATTGCAAGAAATGAAAGCACTGGTATTATTTTCGGTGAAAAAGTTGGCAGGCCTAGTTTTTCACCAAGTTCTACCATAAAGTTGTGTGAGTAGTTTTGCGGATCCCAAATTGAGTAACCACGTAGTTTTTGAGTTATGGTGTCAAGAACACACACTGCGTGCATTTTGTTCTTGAGTTTTATGGTCCATATCAATCCCCATAGGTAGAACATGAAAAACAAACCAAGGCTTAGCAAGAAGTGTACTTCAATGCGCCTTGGCCAAATTCTTGATGGAATGAAAAAAGCTAATGGAAAGAATAAGAAAAGAGCGAGGTGAATATGGAAAAGAATGTGAGCAAGTTTTTTACGCATGGCTTAAATAATTTCAATAGTACGGCTTTCGCCAGATCCAGTTATGTTAATGGTTATAATTTTTCCAGGGATGACTTCAAAGTATTCCTGCATTTTTTCTGGCCATTCAATTATCGTAAGTACTTCAGGTTGTCCAACATATTCTTCAACGCCAATTTCTCTAAAGTCTTTAATATTTTCAATTCGATATGTGTCAATGTGACACAGCGTATTTATTGATTTGTGATTTAGTATCTTATAAATATTCATTAAAGTAAATGTCGGACTAGTAATAGTCTTTTCAATGCCAAGTCCGATCCCAAGCGCTTTTACTAAGGTGGTTTTCCCGGCGCCAAGCTCGCCAGATAATAAAATTACGCTACCACCACTCAGGCGCATAAGTAGTCCGTCAGCAAAGGATTGCATTTCATTTTCAGTGACAGTTAATTTCATTTATTTGTGGTAAGCTTGGCCATCTCAACAATATTTGTCATAAGCATGGCAATAGTCATTGGACCAACACCGCCTGGAACAGGTGTCATCCACTTTGCAACTTTCTCACATTCTGGATCAACGTCGCCACGGACACGACTATCATCCTTGGTAATTCCCACATCAATTACTATTGCTCCTTTTTTAATATCTTCTTTTTTTATAAAATGAGGCTTGCCTAGTGCACTTATCAGAACATCAGCTGCGCGCGTATGTTCTTTCCAGTCATTTGTGTCTGTTGTTTGCCACATGACCTGTGCTTCGCGTCGCAACAGCGCACTGCCAAGTGGTCGCATGAAAATATCGCTGTTACCAAGAATTACAGCACGTTTATCGCGCAGCGGCACGCTAGTTGCTTCGATTAATCTAATTATAGCGCGAATCAGTACTGGGCGTGTATATGGCGGTGTTCCAGCCATGAACCGTTCAATGTTTTGGGGATGAAATCCATCAACATCTTTGTGTGGATTCATACTGTTGATCACTGTTTGAGTATCGAGCTGTTTTGGTAGTGGAAGTTGTATTAGCATCGCATGAATGTGATCATCGCTATTCAGGTCTTGAATTTTTTGAATCACATTTTTTTGGTCGGCATCAGATGGGTACACATGTTTTTCAAAATGAATACCAAGATCCTTGCATGCTTTTTCTTTTAAACGCACATATAATTCTGATGCCGCATTATCACCAACAAGTATTGCTGCAAATCCCGGGCGAACACTAAGATTGGCAACTTCAATTTTGAGTTGCTTGAGAATCTCTTTACTCAATTTTTTGCCGTCAATTATTTGCGCCATATTAATTAGCCAATTGGGAATTGTGCGCAAAGGGTTTTAACATCGGAGTGAATCTTTTCCAGAGCAGAAGTATTATTGTGATTATGAATTGCTTCAGTGATACATTTGCCGATTTGTTGCATGTGTTCTTCTTTCATGCCGCGTGTAGTAAGTGCTGGAGTTCCAATGCGAATTCC
>CAZKMQ010000033.1:0-9198 GCA_964554065.1 uncultured Gammaproteobacteria bacterium
GAGAGAGGTAGGTTCATTGGCGGTTCAACCAAGCCAGAAGAAAAGAAAAAAGAATCAATTGCAAAATTGCAAAAGCATGGAGTCGCTGCTAAGTCTGGTGAGACTAGCAGTGCTCGCTCAACTGTAAGTGGGCCAGGCGGTAAACAGAAGTCAGGTGATAGTGATAAGCCAGAAGTGCTCAATGATATAATGTTTTAACAGATCTCAGGAATTGCTTTTGTAATTTCATGGATTCGCGCTACCGGGTTTGGCGCGTCAAATATTTCACTAGCTTCTACAAATTCTGTAAATCCAAGTTTGCGCAGTGAAACAACATTATTTTCGTGCACACCGCCGTCAATTTCCCATTTCCAAGAATCTGTTGCAGGGTAGGTTTTTTTTATTTTTAAGATAAGTTGCTCAAGTGCTAAAAGATCAATCTGTTGTCCGGAAAAACCAATCTTGTGAATTCCCATACATAAGCAACCTGAAGCGTTGAGTTGGGGATGTTCGGTTGGGTTAGTATCAAGTTTAAATCCTGCAAACAGTTCCCACTTATTTTTTTTACAAAATTCACCCAGTGAATCTGCATCAAGTGTAGGTGATTCAACGTGCACAACAATACGACTAACTGCTTCTATCTTTTCCCATTTCTTGAGTTCGGAAAGTGGGTCCTCAACCATAAGATGAAGTTCATACTTCACTCCTGTTTCAATTGTTTTTATAGCTTCAGGATCAGCCCAACTTGTATTTGGAACAAACGAACCATCTGCAATATCAATATGCACCATAGAAGCAGCGCCCTCACAAATGTAAAGGCGCTGTTTAAATTCGTCTTCGCTTTGTACCAATATTGATGGTAGCAGTGAGCAGTTCATATATTTATTGTTCACCCCAGCCTTCTTCAAGTGCCTCAACTTTTGCTAGGCGTTTTTTGTGACGTGGCTCTCCGCTAAACGATGTCTCTAGCCAGATGCGCATTATAGCGCGTGCATACTCATGTGAAAGCACGCCACCAGCTAAGCATAAAATATTTGTGTCATCATCAGCGCGCATGGATTTTGCGGCAAACGTATTGTAGCCAATGCCAGCGCGTATTCCTTTATGTTTGTTTGCTGCCATGCACACACCTATTGCGTTGTTGCACAGTAATATGCCAACATTGTTTTTGCCGCGACGTACTTTTTTAACAAGCTTTTCAACAATGTCTGGGTAGTCGTCCTTAAGATCCTTGGTTTTTGCGCCAACATCCTCAAATTCAAAATCTTGAGCACCATTGGTTGTTTGGTCACCAAGCCATTTTACAAGTTTTTCCTTAAGGTCAAATCCAGCATGATCTGCTCCAAAGTAGATTTTCATAGAAATAGTAACAGTTTCCCTTACGATGATAGTATAGCATAGAAGCAAATCTCTAGACAAAACCCCATATTCCAGCTACACTAAACCCACTATGCCTACACCTGAATTTACAAAATGGGAGAAAGAAATCGCTGATTTTTGGAAGAAAAACAAGGTTTTTGAGAAATCTGTCGAAAATAGACCGGTAGATAAGCCTTATGTTTTTTATGATGGTCCACCATTTGCTACTGGTTTGCCACATTATGGACATTTGCTTGCTTCGACTATAAAGGATATTGTGCCACGCTACCAAACAATGCGTGGATTTCGAGTACGTCGTCGCTGGGGATGGGATTGCCATGGATTGCCTATTGAGAATATTGTTGAGGGAAAGCTGGGCGTAAATGGCAAAAAGGAAATTGAGAAAATGGGCATTGATAAATTTAATGCAGCATGTCAGAAGAGCGTCTTAACATATACTAAGCAGTGGGGAGAGATGATAGATCGTTTGGGACGTTGGGTTGAATTTGATAATGCATACAAAACCATGGATCCCACATACATGGAATCAATTTGGTGGGCAGTAAAGCAAGTGAGGGAAAAAGGATTGTTATACGAAGGGCGCAAAGTGTTGATGTATTGCACGCGCTGTGAAACACCGGTGTCCAAGTTCGAGGTTGCAATGGATAATAGTTATCAGGATGTAACCGAAGAAGCTGTGTACGTGAATTTTGTGATTGCAAAATCATCAAATGGTCTTCCTGAAGGAACTCAGTTGGTTGCGTGGACAACTACGCCATGGACATTGCCAGGTAACGTTGCACTTGCTGTTGGTGCAGGTATTAATTATGTTCTTATAAAATCTGGTGACAATCATTATGTTGTGGCGCAAGAGCAGAGAGAATTGTTTGATGGTGATGTTGAAATAGTAGATACATTCAAGGGTGCAGATTTGGTTGGTACGACGTATGAACCGTTGTATGTTATTGACGCGGTTGGTGCAACAGGCAAGAAGTCGCATTATGTTACTGCTGCAGATTTTGTTACTGCTGATGAAGGATCTGGAATTGTGCACACAGCAGTTGCATATGGTGAGGATGATTACCATTTAGGCATGAGAATTGATTTGCCTATAGTGCCACTTCTTAGCTCGCGTGGAATATTTAATGATGATGCTCCAGAGTTGGTTCGAGGTGAGCAATTTAAGGCAGCGGAGAGAATAATTAAAAAGGATTTGGAAGAGCGCGGACTGTTATTGCGTCGTGAGCAGAATACACATTCGTATCCGTTTTGCTGGAGGTGCGAAACTCCTTTGATTTATAATGCTATCCCAGCTTGGTTTATTAATATTCAGAAAATTAAACCTCGCTTGCTTGAATTAAATGAAACCATGGGGTGGTATCCTGAGCATTTGAAGTTCGGTAGATTCAAGTATACGATTGAGAACGCACCTGATTGGAATATTTCTCGTAATAGGTATTTTGCAACACCATTGCCTATTTGGAAATGTACTGCAGAGTCGTGCGAAGAGCTTGTTGTGATCGGATCTTTGGAAGAGCTCGTTGAGAAGTCTGCAAACTATGATGAAGTATATGATTCGCGCGAGATTGAGAAGGTGGATTTGCATAGGCCAAAGATTGATGCTGTGATAATGCAGTGTACTAAGTGTTCCTCTGACATGCAGCGTATTGAAGAGGTTATTGATTGCTGGGCTGAAGCATCAAGTATGCCATTTGCGGAGCATCATTATCCTTTTGAGAATAAAGAGTTGTTCGAAGCGCGTTATCCTGCACAATTTGTAGTTGAATATATTGCTCAAACGCGTACATGGTTCTTCTTTATGCACGTTATGAGTACAATTCTGTTTGATGATATTTCTGTTGAGAATACTGTGACTACTGGGACGATTTTGAATGAAAAAGGTGAGAAGTTAAGTAAGTCAAAGCGCAACTTTCCAGAACCAACAGATATAATTGATCGGTTTGGCGCTGATGCGCTGAGATGGTATCTGTCTGGATCTGTAGTCATGAATGCAGAAGACTTGTTCTTTTCTGAGCGTGAAGTTGAAGAAGTGTATCGCAAGGTGATGATGATGAGTTATAACATGGTTTCTTTCTGGGAAATGTATGGCAAGCAATTGGGTGGCGCAGATGTAGCTGGAACAGAGCACGTACTTGATCTTTGGGTGCTTGCGCGATTGCGCGACGTAACTGCTCAGGTGACCGCGGCTATGGATTCATACAATACTGTTCGCGCAACGCGTGCGCTTCGTGAGTTTATAGCGGATTGTTCTACATGGTATGTGCGTCGCAGTCGAGATCGTTTCAAGACTGATGGCGCTGATGCGAAAGCAGCTGCAGCAACGTTGCATCATGTATTGCTGAAGTTAACTGATTTGTTCGCGCCATTTATTCCTTTTACTTCTGAGAAAATGTACCAAACACTCGGCGGAAAGCTTGAGTCAGTGCACCTAGGTGATTGGCCAGATCCTGCTATTGAAGCTGAGGATAAGCATGTGCTTGATACAATGAAACGTGTGCGTAAGATTGTAGAGCTTGGTTTGGCCGCGCGAGCAGAAGCGAAGATTCGCGTGCGTCAGCCACTTTCTAGTGTGTCCTACACTGGTGAAAAGATGGATGAAGCACATGAGCTTATTATTGCGATGGAGTTGAATGTGAAATCAGTTGCTCATGGTAGTGGAAGTGATGGCAAAGTAGTAAGTAAGGAATATGGAGATACTGTGGTGGCTATTGATACTACGATTACTGATGAGTTAGCCCAAGAAGGGGCGGCGCGTGAATTGGTTCGCGCTATTAATAATCTGCGTAAGGATAAAGGATTTACTGTGGATGAGCGTGGTGCATTGACAGTCTCTACTGAAAGTGAGAAACTAAAGTCTGCTGTTGAGGTGAATATCGAATACATAGAAGATGGAGGTAGAGTTACTATTGACTGGGGTGATCCGATAGATGGGCATGCAGTAAAGATACAAGGAGATTCAATTACAATATCAATAATAAAATAATTCATTAATTGATTGAGAAATCTATGAAAAATATTCTGACTCAATCAAATACGCAAAAAAAGGTTCTACCGCTATTGGTCGTACCATTATTTGAGGATCAGAAAGTTCCTCGGGAGTATTCAGAGATTAGTCGCGCTACAGATGGCGCACTACAAAAAATGATTGATACTGGTGATTTCAAGCCCAGTGAATGTTCAAGTCATCTAATTTATCCGCACAATTCGGATTCGGGCTATGAGCGTGTGCTTCTTCTTGGTTTGGGAGCTAAGGCTAAGGTTAGTCTTGATGTAATGCGTCGTGTTATAGGTTCGGCGATAATTGTTGCACAATCAAAGAAGATTGATACACTTGGCTATGTTCTTCCAGATTCAGTTATTAAGAAGTTCAAGCCTGCAGAGCTTGGTGAGTTCTGTGGTCGTGGTATTTCAGTAGCTTCATATGCATTTGATACGTATAAAAATGTGGATAATGGTAAGGTGACCAAGATTAAGGAAGTACATTGGGTAGATTTGCCAGCTGCAAAGCAGACGGTTTTTGAAAATGGTCTTGTTTCTGGTATGGCAATTGGCGAGTCCGCCAATTTCATGCGCGAGTTGGGGAATTTGCCACCAATGATTATGACCCCAACGTATTTAGCAAAAGCAGCGCAGTCTCTTGCCAAAACTTATCCGAAGATGAGTTGCACTGTTTTTGATAAAGCTAAGATGAAACAACTGAAGATGGGAGCAATTCTAGGAGTTGCTGCAGGAAGTGTTGAGCCACCGAAGTTCATTATTCTTGAATTTGCAGGAGCAGCAAAGTCTAAGAAGCCAATCGTGCTAGTTGGTAAAGGAATAACTTTTGACTCTGGTGGAATTTCAATTAAGCCAGCAAGCAAGATGGATGAGATGAAATATGACATGCTTGGCGGAGGAACAGTAATGGGTGTTATGCGTGCTATTGCTGAGCTTGGTATCAAGAAAAATGTAATTGGTATTATTCCAGCCACAGAGAATTTGTCTGGTGGCGCAGCATATCGTCCGGGTGATATTTTGACCGCAGCAAATGGTAAGACCATTGAGGTATTAAATACTGATGCTGAAGGTCGATTAATTCTCGCTGACGCTCTGTCATATGCATCAGGGCTTTCGCCGCGCTATTGTATTGATTTAGCAACGTTGACCGGTGCGTGTCTTGTTGCTCTGGGAATTGAACGCGCAGCAGTATTTTCTGATGACAAAAAATTATTAAAGACTCTTGAGGAAAAAGCAGAATATACTGGTGACAAGTTGTGGCAGTTACCAATGGGCGAGGAGTTCACAAAGTTAATTAAGTCTCAAGTAGCTGATGTGAAGAATATTGGCGGTCGCAACGGAGGTTCAAGTACTGCAGCGTCATTTTTGAAAGAGTTCACTGATTATCCTTGGGCTCACCTTGATATTGCTGGTACAGGTTGGAACATGAAGCCTAAGCCGTGGATTCGTGCTGGAGCAACTGGCCACGGAGTTCACCTTCTTGTTGAAACCGTTCGTGCCTTATGATTGCAACACTAACCGGAGTTATTCAAGACATTCGTGACTCCAGCGCAGTGCTTGATGTTTCTGGTGTTGGATATGAAGTGATGGTTGGCCCATCACTTCTTTCTGATTTAGCAGTAGGTAATGAGTGTCGTATCTATACTTATCTTGCGATTCGCGATACTGCCCACGAGTTATACGGATTTGCAGATAGTGAGCAGCTGGATTTTTTTAAGAAGCTACTGACGATTTCTGGTGTCGGTCCAAAAAGCGCATTGCACATTCTTTCACTTGGAACAGTAAGTGACTTGTGTAGCGCGATTGCGCGAGGGGATACTACGTATCTTACGAAGGTTGCTGGCATAGGTAAAAAAACCGCAGACCGTATTGTGATCGAGTTAAAGAACAAGGTGGGTGCGCTTGCGGATAATGCATCGACTCATGATATTGGCAAGACCGATGACGTAGCAGCGGTTATTCTCGCGCTTGAGCAATTTGGTTATACAAGCATGCAGTCGCGTGATGCTGCAGTTTTTGCATGTAAGGAAGAGTCTGGTTCGCTTGAAGATAAGGTAAAGTGCGCTTTAGTCTTTATTAGTTCATGACCAAATCATTTCTTCAATCCAAGGCATGGTTGTCCGTATATTCTGACGAGGGTAAGGTGGTGCATCAGATTGCACCTGGATTTGGATTTATTGAACGTCGTGTCGCTGGGATCACGTATTGGTATGGTCCGCATGTGCAGGGTAGTAAAGTTCAGCCAGTTATAGATGCTGCAAAAAAGGCCGGAGCTGTTTTTGTTCGCATTTCTCCAGTAGATAAATCAACTGCAGATGCTTTTTATGGCATAAAAAAAGTAAAAGATGCTGAACCGTCAACCTCACTTATTCTTGATTTAGCTCAATCTGAGCAAGAGTTACTTGCAGGGATGAAAAGCAAAACACGATATAATGTGAATCTTGCTCAGCGCAAAGGTGTGCGAGTAGAAATAATTCAGGGGTCTCTTGATAGCCTACTATTTGAAAAGGTGTGGAAGCTATACGAACAAACCAGAAAGCGAAAGGGAATTCGTAATCACGCAAAGTCACATTATATCAACTCGTCTGAACATGGGTTCTGGGTACTTGCCTGGATAGATCAAGATTTGGTAGTTGCAAATTTCTGTATTACACATGATGATACGGTTGTGTATTTGTATGGCGCATCCTCTAATGCGCATAGTCCTGCCATGGCACCATATCTTGCACAATGGGAAACCATCAAGTGGGCTAAGACGCACGAGTACGCACAGTATGATTTTTGGGGTATTGCACCTGAGGGCGAGACAAGTCATCCATATGCAAGTATCACACGATTTAAACGTGGTTTTGGTGGAAAAGCGATTACATATCCAGGAACATTTGAGCTTGTGTTGCGACCGTTTCAATATCTGTTGTTTGCTATATTAAAAAAATTGCGTAAGATTTTCTTTTAAACGAAAAACACACGTGAAGCTCATTCTTAGAGAATGGTAGATTTATTCACGTGTGTTTTTTAGTTATGTTGCTTCAGGAAAGCCTCGAGTTGTGTAATTGTTGTGCATTGCTCAAGCAGTGCGGTGTTAATCCACTCCTCCAGGAACATTCCTTCACCAAGGCGTATGTAAGTCGCTGTGATTAGTGGCATGAACGGTTCGAGCTGCTCGTACCTTAGTGTTTTGAAACGTTTGCCGAGCCATGCGGCTTGGATGCGCTTGCTCAGATCGCTGATCACAGTGGGTGTTCTGCGAAGCTGAGCAAGCAATTGCTTGTCGTGTTTTACGATATGCATTCTAAGCGATTTTGATCGCTTTTGTTTGGGCAAGGCACTCCATGACTGAAAGTGCGCTACCACTTGGGCGTGCAATGTATCGGTCATGGTGTACCTCTGCGTTTACGCTGCTCCGATCAGGCGTTTGAAAGCTGCTTTGGTCGGAGATTGAGTGATCAGTTCGTTGATGAATGCGTGAAGACCAATGTGGCGCGTCTTGCATTCGCGTAAGTACTTGGCCACTATCATGGTCAGATACTGCTCGATGAACTTGGCACCGATTTTCTCATTGCCAACTGTTGCGCATGCACTTGTACCAGCGACGAAGGCAGGTTCGGGCAGTCCATCAGGATGGATCACGTAGGTGAATTCGTCCACCCACTTGCCACTTCCTGTCATCTTGGAGACCAAGCCAAGTTTTGCAGCGACAGCCTTTGGCCCGGTGAATTTCTCACCGTTAACCTCTATGGTTTTGATGCGGACGCATCCGCCGAGCTCATTGCCACTGCGACATGCAATGAGAAGTAGTGGATGGCCCATCACTGTGGCACAGTAAATGTGTCCGGGATGGGTTTGTAGCAAAGGCTTGTAGGTGCCCTTGTCATTGCCGGCACGCGAGTAACCTTCAGATACAAGAACTGAGGCCTCGACATCGCCTACAACAACGCATCTCCCAACCATGGCCGCAGCCATTGCAACAGGGTTTTTCTTTTCCCAGAAATCTGGGTTGATTCCACTCATGCATACCTCCTATGGCTTTTGAGTGTGGGGTTAAGTGGTGAATAATCAGGCCGCATGTGTAAAACCAAATGTATACTCATCACTTAACTTTTAAACTCAAATTGTATTGTTGGAAGGAGTGGTACACGCATAGTACCACTCCTTCTCAGTTGTTCAGAACCAGCTAGTCTAGTTGCCGTTACTTCTACGCTCCATCACATGCTTGAGGACCCCACGATCCTGAAGTTCCTTCAGTACACGCCAGTCAGTCTCAAGAAGTGATTCTGGTGCGCGATGGAATTCCCAACCAGCAAGTTTTGGCACATAGGTTTTGGCAAGACGGTTGACTTCAGAAGATGTGACATTGTGAGCTGCAGCCACAACATCCTCTGCCGTGCCATCTGCTTGAACGATCTCAAATGCGTTGTAGAGTGCATTGCTGTGCTCATTGGGATCGTATCCGCTGTCTCCATTGTTGTTGCCGTGTCTTCCTCGTTTCACTTTCTTTCTTGTTTTCTCGAACAAGAATTTGAACTGATCAATATCCTTTACTAGGAATGGCCTTGTGCCGGTTGGCACAAAACACAAAGACCAGAATGCAAATGGGTGAACCTTTTCACCAGGTTTTCCAATTGCACCAGTGGCGCGAACAAGACCTGTTAACTCTTTGATGATGGTGTGACCGTGCTTGGCAAGCTCGGACTTCCATGCATCAAGTGATTCTTGGTCAAAGGAAGATTCGGTTGTTGTCAGCCACACCCGTCCGCAGGTAGGATGGGTCACTCGACACAACTCGGATAGAATCGCGAGTCGCTCGGGGAGTTGTTTGCCGCCATATGCGATCTTTTTTCT
>CAZKMQ010000034.1:0-2809 GCA_964554065.1 uncultured Gammaproteobacteria bacterium
GGGCAGTGTCTATTGTGGCTTCAAGACTAATTTCAGCTGGTAGATCCTGCCCATCCTCAATTGAAACTTCCTTATGAGAAGAAAACGAACGTGCATGATCAATTGCAAGATTACGGGCGGTTCGGTAAAGAAACGCCTGCATGTGCTCAATCATCTCTCCTCGCTTACTAATCGAGCGCCACGCATTGCAAAATGTCTGTTGGAGCAATTCTTCAGCTTCAGTCTGATTTTGCCGCACACGATAGTATAAAAATCGGTACAACGCATCAGCATACTGATCATATGCATGTAAGAATTTGCGTTCTATTTTGCTTGCTTTGTTCATGCTTCAGTCAATATAACGGATAAATAGTGGTTTCATTACACTTGTCTTAATGGTAGCGCGATTTGGGTGATTTACCAAATAGAAGCAATTGTAGCGCACATGATGGGTTTTGTCAATAGAAAAACGCCATTTTTTAGCTAAAATTATTGAAAATAGGTTGATAGCGACGAAAGCGAGGAATGTGTAAACTTGTTTACCTATTCCGAGGTAAGGAGGCTCCAAGATTTGCAAGCAAATCTTGACAAAACTGTCAAAATGTGCTATAGTAGCAAGTCCATAAAGTCGCGATTTTTGTGCGACAGTGACATCGTTAGCAGTTTGGAGGAGGTGGTCCAGTCATAATTCCGCGACAACCTAAGCGGTCCACATAACAAAGTTTACTGGGCATCCGCCTTTAGTGAATAACTCCATCCTGGAGAGTGAAGAGTCAAGGTGGGTTTAAACGCATCCATCTTGACTACCTACCTTTTCTAGGTATCGATAGTGCAGCTTTCATAGAAAGGCTATACTGTTCGGTAACCGCTAACCTAGGAGGGTTTATGCTGCGGAATCCGGGAAAGAGTGAGGAAGAGAGGTCTTTGGCTTTGGCCAAGACCAGAAGCTTCGGTGATGAGTGTGCCAAGCCGGCCGGAGGCGGCGAGTGCACGGGTGAGATCGACGATCGAGCCAGGGAAGAGCGTGAAAATGCGCTCGAGAGCATGGAATACCACGATCGCTACGGCGACATCGGAATTCCTGATCCGGAGTGGTGTGAGCACACCGGCGGTTACACGCACTTCCCGCACCGGGATGAGGAGTGCTCCTCCGAGAACGGTTAGTAGTACTAACTACTAGCAGACGACCGACTAGGCCGTCAGAGTTTGTGTGATTAACTTCACACGACTCTGGCGGCCTTACTTTTTTCTATTAAAAAATCCCCAGAGCAGGGGACTTTTTTGTAATCAAATTTATTTGGTCGCTGCTGGTATCACGTGCACAAACTTTTTCAACTTTAAACTGCCGTCAAATTTGCGGTGATTTTTTGTGGTAAATGTAACAATGCCTTCAGCTACTGCAAACAAAGTATGGTCTTTTCCTACACGCACATTGTCTCCAGCCATGAATTTGGTGCCGCGCTGACGTACAATAATACTGCCGGCCTTTGCTTTTTGGCCACCAAATAATTTCACACCTAAGCGCTGTGCATTTGAGTCTCGTAAGTTTTTGGATGATCCACCTGCTTTCTTATGTGCCATATATCCTTTAAATACTTGATAAAATGAAGTGGCTATAGTATAGTTGAGTTGTTTAGAATCGTCAAGACCTATGGCAATAAAAGCACAAATTCAGGAGGTTTTGGACTCCACAATCCGTCCTATGGTCGCGCGCCATAAGGGTGATGTGGAGCTTGTTGAAGTAGACGAGAACACAGGAATTGTTCAAGTACGATTTCAAGGAATGTGTGTTGGTTGCCCTATGGCATACATGACGCTTAAGGCGGGGATTGAAGCTGAGCTTATGGATAAAGTGCCTGAGGTGCGAGAAGTAGTTGCTGTTGACGAAGATGGTAATCCACTTGAAGAGAATGAGGAGGATGAAGATTTAAATGATTGGGGTAAAGAAGCATAATATGTTCTACCCATTGCGTAGGTTTTTAGATGATCGATATGCGAAGTTTCTGACCATGGCGAATGGTGGTGCGCTACTTGTGTTGTGGGTCATGACACTTCTTTTTGCACAACCACAAGAAACGCAATTGTTATTACACTATGCTATTGATTATGGTGTGAACTTAGTTGGGCCATGGCATTACGTATATCGAGTTGCAATTCTCGGAAGCATGGTTGCAATTATAAATATATTTCTTGCATATATACTTTTTCGAATTGAAAAACGTTATTCATATGTTCTGCTCAGTGCTGCGGTTGCAGTGCTCGTACTCCTTGTGATAGCGCTCAGTGTAATTATTTTGCTCAATACGTAATCACTATGATTGAAAGCACAACAACAATTGTAGTCATGCTTGTTCTTGGAAGCTTGAGTTTTTTGTTTGCGCTGTTGTGGACGCCGCTGCTTTCACGTTTGCTTTATAAATATAAATGTTGGAAAAAGAAGGTCCGTACGGTTGCGCCTGACGGAACATCTGCGAAGATTTTTGCAAAGCTACATAAGAATAAGGAAATCAATACACCGCGTATGGCTGGAGTGCTGATTTGGGGAACTGTATTGGTAATGGCACTAGCGTTTTCTCTGTTGGCACATTTTACAGACAGCGCGTTACTTGATTCATTTGATTTTCTCTCTCGTTCACAAACATGGATTCCATTATTCACTCTGGTTTCAGCTTCAATACTAGGATTATTTGATGACCTGTTCGTAATAGGTGGCTTTGGAGACACAGGCAAAGGTGGAGGAATAACATTTCGCCGCCGATTACTCATGGTTTTTCTTATTGGTCTTGTAGGTGCTTATATTTCTTTTGTCACCCAGCCCGACTATCAGTTG
>CAZKMQ010000034.1:2819-8881 GCA_964554065.1 uncultured Gammaproteobacteria bacterium
TGCTTCTTTTGATTTCAACTCTTGGAGCTTTGTGGTTTTATTTCAAACTTGGTTGGGACAGTATTCATATTCCTTTTTTTGGAGACCTATTCATTGGGTGGGCGTACATTCCGTTATTTATTCTTATTGTGATGGGGGTGTTTAGTACATCAGTTGTTGATGGACTAGACGGATTAGCCGGTGGATTATTTGCAATTATGTTTGGTGCTTATTCAGCGATTGCACTTATTGGTGGACAATATGACCTAGCGATCTTTTGTGCGGTGGTAGCTGGAGCAATTGGCGCATTTTTGTGGTTTAATATTCCGCCAGCAAGATTTTACATGGGAGAAACTGGAATTCTAGGACTGACAAGTACACTTGCTGTGGTTGCATTTTTTACTGACACCTTGCTTATCCTCCCGATCATTGGGTCGCTATTAGTTCTAGAGGCTGCATCAGTGATTATTCAACTTGCATCTAAGCGATTACGTAATGGAAAAAAGGTTTTCCTTGTTGCGCCTATTCATCATCATTTTGAAGCAAAGGGTTGGCCAGCGCATCAAGTGACTATGCGTTTTTGGCTTATCGGTGCAATGAGCGCTATTGTTGGTATTATTATTTTGCTGCTTGATATTCGTTTCTAAAATTTATGCGTAAGCGCAAGCAACATCCAGACTATTGGTATATCGGTGCAGTACTGCTCTTGCTTGCACTTGGTCTTATGGTACTAGCCAGCGCAAGTGCACCTGTTGGATTTGAGAGGTATGGAAGTAAATACTTTTTTGTTAAAAGACAGATATTGTTCGGCTTGATTCCTGGAATGGCTGCATTTGTTGCTGCGTATTATGCTGGTTATAAGTGGATGCGTAAGTGGTATTGGTGGTTTCTGGCGGTAACACTTGTGCTGCTTGTGCTTGTGTTTATTCCAGGACTTGGTGCTGGGTTCGGTACAGCACAAAGTTGGATTAACATTGGGTCTTTCACGCTGCAGCCAGGTGAATTTGCAAAACTCACCTTTGTTATATTTATGGCAGGCTGGTTAGATGACAAAGGTCGTCGTGGTATTCAGAACTTTTGGAAGGATGTTGTTCCATTTCTTGTATTACTTGCGTTTCCTCTTGCTATGCTTGTTTTGCAGCCAGATATGGGTACCATGGTTATTGTTTTGGCGTTTGCAATGATAATGTTGTTTGCTGCGAGAGTGAAGTTCACTCATCTGGCAATTCTTGTTCTGCTTGGAATTACGGCCTTAGCAGCACTCATTGCTGTTGCGCCATATCGTGCAGACAGGTTCATGACTTTTTTGCACCCTGAACTTGATCCACAAGGCGTGGGATATCACATTAATCAGTCGTTTTTGGCAATAGGTTCTGGTGGTTTAACTGGTGTTGGATATGGTAATTCTCGACAGAAGTATCAATACTTGCCTGAAGTAAGTTCAGACTCGATTTTTGCCGTTCTTGCTGAAGAAATGGGATTTGTGGTTAGTACATTGTTAATTTTCTTGGTGTTATTTATTTTCATGCGCGGACTTCGTATTGCAAGACTTTCTTCAGATCAGTTCGGTATGTATCTTGTGGTTGGCATAGTCTCATGGATTGGAATTCAATCACTTGTGAATATTGGTGCCATGCTTGGTCTTATGCCACTTACCGGCGTACCACTTCCGTTTGTATCTCATGGTGGTTCAGCACTGCTTGCAGGTATTGCAGCAGTAGGTGTGGTGTCATCAGTTTCGCGTAGTGCTCGTGTTGTTGATTAATTATGACTAAGAAAAATCACAAAATTTTATTTTCTGGAGGAGGTACATTGGGACCAGTTGTTCCACTTCTTGCGGTTTGGGATCAAATTGTAAAGCGTAGCCCAGTACCGGTTGAAGCGGTGTGGGTTGGAACACCTGATGGTCCAGAGCGCGCAGTAGTTGAGAAAAAAGGTTTGCGCTTTATCGAATTGTCTGCACCAAAGCTGCGTCGATATTTTTCATTTAAGACATTGCTTTTGCCATTTACATTTACAACTGCTTTTTTCAGAGCATTTTATATGCTAAAGCGTGAACGACCATCAATTGTAATTTCTGCCGGGGGATACACGTCAGTTCCTGTGCATTTGGCGGCGTGGTTATTGCGCATTGTTGCTTTTGTGCATCAGCAAGATGTTGTAGTTGGGCTCACCAACAAGATTATCGCGCCAAAAGCCACATCAGTGAGTTGTGCTTTTAAGGAAAGCCTTGCACATTTACCCAAAGGCGCAATGTGTATTGGTAATCCTGTTGACGCAGGAGTTTTGCAAGGGGATGCAGAGAAGGATCTTAAGGTTTTTGATCTGGAAAAAAACACCCCGATTATTCTCGTGCTTGGTGGAGGGGTTGGAGCAGTGCAGATTAATGAGCTTGTTTGGAATGCACTTCCAGAAATTACACAGTTCGCACAGATCATTCACAGTACCGGTGCAAATAAAGGCCGCACAATGAAGGCGCAGCGCTATCATCAGTATCCATTGATTAGTCGCGAGGATATGGCGCACGCCTATGCTGTTGCTGATTTGGTAGTCGCGCGCGCTGGCATGGGAACACTGAGTGAGTTGTCTGCACTTGGCAAGAAAGTATTTCTCATGCCTATCCCGAACTCACATCAAGAAAAAAATGCCGAAGTATTTGTGAAAGCTGGGTTTGCTCGATTGCTTAATGAAGAAAATAAGGATCAGTTTGTTTCTTTGCTAAAACAGACTTTAGAAAGTAAAGCAGCTACAAAATCTCCATTACGCACAGATACTGGTGACAGGCTTGCGCAGATGGTACTCTATGGACTCAGTCGTATAGCAAAAAAGAAGTAAAACAAAAACACCCCGACCATGTTTCGGAGTGTTTTTTGTATTTGCGATTATTACGCAGCTGGTGCGTCGTCTCCGCCTTCTGCTGGAGCTTCTGGAGCTGCTTCTGGAGCTGCTTCCTCTGCTGGAGCTTCTGCTGCAGGTGCTTCTGCCTCTGCTGCTGGTGCACCACAGGTGCAAGGTGCGTTTCCGCAGTTTGCGCAAGCGTCTCCGCCTGCTGATTCGTCGTCCATGTAGAACATAATCTATAGATTATAACTTCTCCCGATGCGGGAGAAAATTAATAACAGGTCTAGTGTATCAAAGCGATACTAATTTGTCAAGTGTCTTGTGAACGATTTATCCACATTTTTATTTGACAGCGACGCAATCGAGGAATGTGTGAATTCATTCACATATTCCGAGATAAGGACGCTCCCAGATTTGCAAGCAAATCTGGACAGGTGTGGGTCGACTGGGGCTCGAACCCAGGACCGTCAGCTTAAAAGGCTGCTGCTCTACCAACTGAGCTATCGACCCGGAGGAGGTGTAAAGTAGTACTCCAGAGGAGACAGCAGTATGATATACTATTAACATCTTTATGACAAGTTCTGGTAGTCACATACATACCATTCCAATAGCAAAGATAATTAAGCAGTTTGGCTCAAGCACTTCATCAGGATTGAGTCTGAAGCTAGCAAAGGAACGTCTTTTTGAGATTGGGAAAAATGAATTACCAAAAGACAGTGCGGCTCTTGCGTACTGGGCTTTGTTTTTTCGTCAATGGAAAAGTCCACTACTATATCTGCTTCTGTTTGCTGCAGCAGTTAGTTTTCTTTTGGGCGAAACAGTTGATGCGACTGTAGTATTTTTTACCGCGGTAATTAATGCTATTGTAGGGTTTTTTCAGGAAGCGAAGGCGTCAAGCGCGCTTAAGGAGTTGGCATCGTATGCGCCAGCTTATACTGCGGTGAAGCGAGGTGGGAATGAAATTGAAATTTTAAATAGTGAGATTGTTCCTGGAGATATTGTTGTTTTGCGTGAAGGTGATGCTGTGCCTGCTGATGGTCGTATTGTTTTCGTGGCAGATTTTTTTGTATCTGAAGCTGCACTTACGGGAGAGTCTAGGCATATTGGTAAGAGTACTCGCGCGCTTCATAAACAAACACCACTTGCAGATAGAAAGAACATGGTTTTTGCTGGGACAGAGGTAACACGTGGACATGCAGAGGCGATAATTGTTGCAACAGGGAGCCAGACTGAGCTCGGAAAGATAGCAAGCTTGGTAAAAGAAACAAAGGACACTTCAACTCCGCTTCAAGAACAGATAAAGAAGCTGGGTCATTTTGTAATGCTAATTGTTGGTGCAAGTGCAGTTGCTATTTTCGTTGTTGGGTTGCTGCAAGGGCGCACATTAGTTGAAGTATTTCTAGTGGCAGTGGCCGTTGGTGTTGCTGCAATTCCAGAGGGACTGGTGATTTCACTTACAGTTATTTTGACTGTAGGTATGCGTCGTATTCTGGCGCGTCAAGCAATAACGCGTAAGTTAATTGCAGCAGAGACACTAGGATCAATTAGTGTTATGTGTGTTGATAAAACAGGTACAATTACTGAGGGTCGTATGACTGTTAGTGAATCAGACACTGCGCCACAAGTTTTTGGGGAAAAAGAAAAAGTAAAAACGCGTGAACTAATGTTTGCCGCGGTAACATTATGTTCTGACGCTGAAGTTGTTATGGATAAGGAAACTGGAGATGTTGGATATCGCGGGGAAGCAACTGAGATAGCGCTGTTGCAGGCTGCATCAAAAAATCAGATTTCGAAAAAGTCATTATTGCGCAGCAGGCCACGTATAGATACTATTGCTTTTGATTCAAGTCGTAAATATATGGCCACATTGCATACTTCACGCGGCAAGAATCAACTTTACGTTAAAGGTGCGCCTGAAGTAGTTCTTAATATGTGCAGTTCTCGTGAGGCCAATAGAGGCTCAAAGCATATTACCAAAGCAGCTCGTGAAGTTATTGATTTGCATATAGAGCGTATGACCAGTCGCGGTCTTCGAGTCATGGCGGTGGCACATGCAGAGATTTCTAAATCAAAGAAAAAGCTAAATAGTAAAGAAATGCCACATCTAACCTTTGTTGGGCTAATTGGTATGACTGATCCGGTGAGATCTGAGGTGCCGAAGGTTATTGAGAAAGCTAAGCGTGCCGGTGTACGTACGATTATGATTACAGGTGATCATGCGCTTACTGCCACAAGTGTTGCAAAGACTATTGGATTATCTGCACGAGAGGATGAAATTATAACTGGAAAGCAACTTGAACACATTAGTGATGCAAAGCTCAAGCGTATTATGGCTGATGCTACTGTCTTCGCGCGTGTGGAGCCTAAGCATAAGATTCGTATTGTGCATGCACTTCAGGCGCGAGGGGAGGTTGTAGCAATGACTGGTGATGGGGTAAATGATGCTCCAGCGATTAAAGCTGCAGATATTGGTATTGCAGTCGGAAGTGGAACTGATGTTGCAAAAAGTGTGGCTGATGTTGTTTTACTTGATGATAATGCGTCTACTATTGTCGCAGCGATTGAGCAGGGAAGAATTATTTTTGCAAATATTAAGAAGGTCGTGCTGTACTTGTTTAGTAATATGTTCACAGAAGCATTGCTTGTGATAGGTTCGCTAGTTTTTTTCTTGCCATTGCCAATCACAGCTGTACAAATTCTTTGGATTAATTTCGTGACTGATGGCTTGCCTGATGTGGCGTTAGCATGGGATCCTGGTGATCGAAATGCAATGAAACGACCACCGCGCAAACGGCACACAAAGATTATTGATAAGGAGATGCGTGTAATTATGTTCATCATCAGTATTGTTGCTGATGTGCTTTTGTTTTTGTTTTTTGTATCGCTGCAAGGTACGAGCTTGGCCTTAGAGCATATTCAAACACTCATGTTCTTAGCAGTTGGGTTGGGGACTTTGCTATATGTATACTCTATTCGTGATTTGAAAAGGCCGGTATGGAAGACAGATCCATTTCAGAACAAAGTATTAGTTGTTGCGCAAATCCTCGGCGTAGGGTTACTTGTGGCCTCAGTGTATGTGCCTTTTTTGCAGAAATTTCTTGGCACAGTGCCGATTTCTGGACTTGAATGGATTGTGGTCTTGCTCATTGCGGCAATAAAGCTTACACTTATTGAGACAGTGAAGTGGGTTTTTGTAAAACTTAACGCGCGATCTATAGCCCAAGTCAGAACATAATATGCCA
>CAZKMQ010000035.1:0-8793 GCA_964554065.1 uncultured Gammaproteobacteria bacterium
GCCATGTCGCCCCTCCTATGATTCGTGGTCTGCAAATAAGAACAATACAGTAATATTGTGTATTTGTCAATAGTAGTGGAAAACTATCTTTACAAGAAAATCGATCGGCAGTATACTATTGCCGTTCTTATTTTTAAGCGTATTATATGATTCAAGCTATTAAGCGTCGATCATTGTCTTACATTGTATTT
This sequence comes from uncultured Gammaproteobacteria bacterium, assembly GCA_964554065.1. Classification (GTDB taxonomy): domain Bacteria; phylum Patescibacteriota; class Patescibacteriia; order Magasanikbacterales; family JBBTQS01; genus CAZKMQ01. The sequence goes on from CAZKMQ010000035.1 coordinate 192, forward strand.
TTTGGTGCACTAGCCATGTTTGCTGCACCGTATGTGTATGCATCAGGTGGGGGTGAAGCTGAGGGAGGGCATGGGGCATTTGCTATTACCTTTTTATGGATAGCGGTGTTACTCATATTTGCAAAACTTGCATCACTGATTGAGCGTTGGGGGCAGCCTGCAGTATTAGGCGAGCTGGTAATTGGTGTCATTTTAGGAAACCTCGCTCTGCTCGGTTTGCATTGGTTCGAACCAATTAAGACAGATGGCATTATTCAATTCTTATCTGAGCTTGGTGTAGTGATTTTGCTTTTCCAGATTGGACTTGAGTCAAACATTCAGGAGATGAAGCGTGTTGGTGGTAAAGCTGCAGCAGTTGCTATTGTTGGTGTGGTGGTACCATTTGTGCTCGGAACATATTGGATTGGTCCATGGTTAATGCCAGGTCTTGATCAAGTGGCATACCTGTTCTTAGGTGCTGCGCTTACTGCTACTTCAGTTGGTATTACTGCACGAGTGTTCCAGGATTTAGGGAAGCTGAAGCTTAAGGAAGCTCAGATCGTGCTTGGAGCTGCTGTAATTGATGATGTGCTTGGACTTATTATTTTGGCAGTGGCTTCTGCTATTGCTGTAACTGGAGCGGTGAGCCTTGGTGTAATAAGTATTATTGCAGCAAAAGCTATTGGATTCTTGATTGGCGCAATTATTCTTGGTCAGTATTTTGCAAAGGCTATTGGGAAGATTTTTTCAAAAATCCACACAGGCGTGGCAATGAAGTTCACGATTGTAGTGTGTTTTGGATTGATTTTTGCGTATCTTGCACAGCTTCTGGGGCTAGCACCAATTGTAGGTGCATTTGCTGCAGGACTAATTCTTGATCCGGTGCATTTCCGTTATTTCAAAGATCCACATGTGATTCATGATGTGCGTGAAGCTATTAAGGACTCAGATGAAGAGACCAAAAAGAAGGTGCGCCATGCTATTAGTCATCATGCGCATCGTCATATTGAAGATTTGATTGAGCCACTTGGACATTTCTTGGTGCCGATTTTCTTTGTATACACTGGTATGGCAGTAAAAATTGAAACATTGTTTGATACCTCTGTAATACTTGTTGCACTTGCAGTGACGGTCGTGGCATTTGTTGGAAAATATGTTTCTGGATTGTTTGCAGGAAAAGGAGTTAACAGGTCATTGATCGGATTCGGAATGGTGCCACGTGGTGAAGTTGGACTTATCTTTGCATCAATTGGATATGGGTTAGGTGTAGTGAATGATAGTGTGTTCTCAATAATTGTCATCATGGTTATTTTGACAACACTTCTTACACCGCCAATTCTTACAGTTATGCTTAAGAAAATGGATAAGCAAGGTGCGTAGGAGTTAAAAACCTGTCGCAAGTCGACAGGTTTTTTGGTATAATATAATTCATATGAACAAACAAAGACCATCACTACTTACTGTTATCGCGATACTGGGTATTACATACGCATCTGTAGGGTTGCTGCTCGGCTTGATCGCGTTGTTTACAAGTGCTCAGTTAATTACTAGTCAAGTGGCTACGGTAGAGCTAGGCGTTGCTGCAAAGTCTATTAGTGTTGCAGTTGGCTTATTTGCTGTTGCATTCGTTGGTTCAGGAGTTTTGCGCATTGCTATTGCTGTGGGGATGCTCAAGATGAAGCATTGGGCGTATAAGCTTTTTTATATTAATGTTGTACTTTCTGCCCTGTCTGCGCTTGCTGCTATATTGGTTCAAGTTGCAATTACTTGGCATGTTTTCTTCTTTGTTGTCGAATTGGCAATTCTCTGGTATCTTCATTCTATCCGGAGTGTGCTTAGCTAGCGTGACATTTTACTGTTTCTCATGCTCGCTACGGCCATCTTAGCTCAGTAGGTAGAGCAATGCACTCGTAACGCATAGGTCCCGGGTTCGATCCCCGGAGATGGCTCATTTTATGCTATACTATTGCCATGATTCGACTCAAAGCAGTCAGTAAAATATACCCGCCGGACACGGTTGGGGTGAAGAATATCCATCTCCATGTAAAGCCTGGAGAGTTTGTTTCTATTGTTGGAATGAGCGGTTCAGGCAAAAGTACCATGGTGAAGCTTTTGATTGCTGAGGAAACTCCAACGCGAGGTGATGTGATTATTGGTGGTTGGAATATAAGTCGCATTAAGCGTCATGAAGTTCCTCTTTTGCGGCGCCAGATCGGTGTGATTTTTCAAGATTTTCGGTTGCTGCCGAAGAAGACTGTTTTTGAAAACGTTGCTTTTGCTTTGGAAGTGTCTGGAGAGCGTAGTAAAAAAATTAAGGAAATCGTGCCGCAAGTGCTTGCGATTGTTGGATTGGAAAAGGAAATACATCGTTATCCATATCAAATTAGTGGAGGAGAGGCACAACGTGTGGCAATTGCACGAGCACTAGTGCATCGCCCGAAGATTCTAGTTGCAGATGAACCAACAGGAAATTTGGATACATTCAACTCTGCGGAAATTATTCAGATTTTGAAGCGAATTAATGAGTTTGGAACAACGATTGTTTTGGTGACGCATGATAAAGATGTGGTGAATAAGCTCAAGCGTCGTGTTGTTACTATTGAAGGTGGGCAAGTTGTAAATGATCAGAAATCAGGTAAATATATTTTGTAATATGGTAACTTTCTTTCGCGCGATAAAATTTGGAATCCAGAACGCTTGGCGTAATTTTGGTTTGAGTACGATCACGATCACTATTTTGGTGCTGATGGTGTTAAGCATCAACGTTGTGTTTGCCATTGGAGCGCTAACTAATCAAGCTATTTCCACAGTAAAAAACCAAGTAGACATTAGTATTTTTTTCCAATCTGATGCAGAAGAAAGCCAAGTTGCTGAAGTTCAAACTGTATTAAGTAGTTTTCCGGAAGTAAAAGAGGTCACATTGCAAACTCCGGACGAAGTTCTTGAGGCATTTCGCAATCGTCATGCGCGGGATGAAGATATACAGTATTCACTAGCTGAATTGGAAGAAAACCCACTTGGTGCAACATTAATTGTCCGCACTCAAGAGCCGGGGCAGTATGAGTCTATTTTACGGGCCATTGATGTGCCGGAGTATGACGGAATAATTGAGGCGCGAACTTTTGATGACACCGGCGAAATTATTAGTCGTATTGATTCAGTAACATCACGCTCAAAAAATATTGCTTTGGCTGTTACAATTTTGTTTGGCATTGTGGCGTTTCTAGTTGTGGCCTCTGCAATTCGTGTTGCAATCTTCACCCAACGTGAAGAAATTGGTATTCAAAAGCTAGTTGGAGCAGGGAACTGGTTTATTCGAGCGCCGTTTATGGTTGAAGTGGTTTTGTACTGTACTGTTGCAATGGTTATTTCGCTCGTGCTGCTGTATTTTGGCATAACATTGACAGATCCGTATATTCGGAGTATGTTTGGTGCACAATCATTTAGTTTGCTCGATGTATTCTCATCAAATGGATTGTGGTTATTTGGCGCTGAGTTCATCTCACTTATTTTGCTTTGCATGATTAGTGGTTCAATTGCAATGCGCAGATTCCTGCGTGTGTAAAAATCCGAGATCGTCTAATGGTAGGACTGCGGTTTTTGGTGCCGCCTATCTAGGTTCGAATCCTAGTCTCGGAACATAAGAAAAGAACTACAGACACGTCCGCGTGCTCCAGCGGCACACGGACTCTTGCTCACCGTACTATCTGACATAGTCAGAACCAAGCTAGTACGTCTCGCAAAGGTCTGTAGTTCTTTTCTTATATTCCGTAATTAAAATGAGAACCGAAAATCCGACGGAGTCGGATCAGGTTCGTATGTTGAGTGTAGCGAGCGAAAAGACAGGCTTGCTTAGGCTTTTCCGAGCGAAGCGAAACATTTATTAAGTCACGAAGTGGCTGAACTATCCTAGTCCCGGAACATCTCTATAAACAAAAAACCACCGTCAGCATGTGATATGCGGGTGGTCTTTTGTTGGTTGAGGTGTTGTTGGTGATGCTAGCGTCGGCCGAGGTACTTCTTGCGTTTGCCGTGACCACCGCAGTGCGGGCAGGTCTCGGTGATCGACTGCATGGCGCCATGTACTGTGGACAGCACCCGATCACGGTTCAGAGGCTTTTGCAGGAAGTCAAATGCCCCCAAGCGAACCGCCTGAACTGCATCGTTGAGACTGGCACAGCCTGAGATCATGATGACCTCAGTGCTGGGGTACGTTTCCTTGATCTTGCGCAATGCGACAAGGCCATCCATGCCAGGCAGCCTGACATCCAGGATCACCACGTCGGCAGGCTTCGACCCCAGTAGCGCAAGCGCCACCTCTCCTGACTCAGCGCCGCGGACATCGTACTGCTCTAGAAGCAGGATCTTTCCGAGCACCTCGCGGATACTTTTCTCATCGTCCACGATCAAAATGGTTGGTTTCTCGATCTCACTCATTGTTCCCTCCCTGTGAAACATCTTGCTAGGTACAGTTAAACATCATATTTAACTAAACACTATAGCACATTTTAGGTTTTTGTCAACTGTCGCTTCGTTCCAGTTGAGCTTCCTTACCTAGGAAAAAGCCAATATATTGGCTTTTTCCTCGATTTCGTCGCTACCAAGATATGTTTGGTCTTTTTCGCTTAATCCAGTATACTTTTGCCATGAATAGAATCTATAGAAATACAGCGTTATTAGTTGCAATTGTTGTGCTTCTTGGTTTTGGTTGCTCCACAACTGTTGATGGCACAAAATATAGGACTGCAGAATTAACCAAGATAGGTTTTACAGCACAAATTCCTGTGGATTGGGAAGAGTCTGATTTTAGTAAAAACGAGTTCGGTTCGATTGATTATCATGAATTTATAACACCGCTTGGTGTGCAAGGAGAGGATTTAGTCGAAGGATTGCTCGGCATTAGGTTTTTTCCAAGGATTGAGGATAATGAGCTAAAGGATGAAATAGATCAGATCAAGGCCATTTTGCAGGATAAAGGAAATACAGAAAATGTGTATGATGATTACATTCCAACGACATTAGCCAAAGCTGACGGTTTGGCCTTGCGCTGGGAGGGGACTAGCCCAGACAATATTAAGGAAGTTGGCTGGTATACAGTTGCATTTCTTGAAGATGACGTTCTAATAGTATATTATTCAGATGAACTGGCTGATATGGAAAAATATAAATCAGTCTATGATCATGTGGTGCAGAGTTTGGTTCAGGTGCCATTGATTGAGGAGTAAGAGTTTGATATAGTTTTTATAGATAATTTATAGCTAAATATATGAAAAAATTGAAAAAGATAGCAATCATTGCAGGAACGATCGCGCTAATGGGTGGAGGGTGTAGTAGTGCTCCAGTTGAGTTGCCAGCTGCGCCTCAGATACCAGAAGGGTTTTCTACTCACAGTGCTGATGCATGGTCAATTTCATATCCAAGTGATTGGGTAGTGCAACGTAACCCAGAGAATTTAGATCAAACATTCTTTTACTCACCATTTGTTAAGGACGAAGCAGAGTTTGAACACAATGTAAACGTAGTATCTACTGTGGTTCCTGAACAAGTTGAACTTGATGATTTGCTCGATGTTGTTGTTAATGGACTTGATCAGGGTGGAGCAGTGGTTGGCGAAAAAGGAACTTCCGTGTTGCCTGCTGGTGAGAACTTATTTGTAGAATATACCATTACTCAGCCTGAAAGTGATGAAACATTGTATGGTAAGCAGGTAGGACTTTATGGTGGCAACAAGTTGTATGTAGTTACTTTCACAGCAAATAAGGATGGATGGGATGCGTTTTTAGTTGACTTTGAAGACATGGTTGAGCAGCTCAAGACTTTCTAAGTGTTGATAAACCTCTTGACAGACAATTCAAAACCGCGGTAAGCTAAATACAGAGAGGATATGTCTTTATTAATTTTTTGTGTATGCCAATACCTATGCTACACATTAAAGAAGAGGCGCTTGAGCAAGAGAATAATACCGCGGCTCATTCAAATGAGTCAATGAAGGTTGAGTTTCGATTTCGCAAGCCTCGCCTTCGAAGTACGTTTATGTCTCCAAGCGAGTATTTTAGAGCTCATGGTGATACTGCGTAGATAGCTACAGCGCTTTGTATAGACAAAGTGTGAAATTATGATATGATGCCCACCAAGGGCACTTTTTTATTTTATGGACACATCACATTACAGCACAGAGAGTGATTTTGCTTGGGAGAAACTACCCGAGCCTATCATCGCACTTTCACCAATGGCGGACATGACAGACAGTCCGTTCTGTTTGGTTGCCAAAGAACTGGGAGCGCCAATTGTTTTTCGTGAGATGGTCAGTAGCGAAGCACTGGTTCGCGGAAATGAGAAGACCATGTGGATGGCAGATTTTGATGCAAAGGAGAGGCCGATTATTCAACAGATTTTCGGCAGCGATCCTGATGTGATGGGGGAAGCAGCACGTATTATTGAACAAAAGTATCACCCCGATGGCGTTGATATAAATATGGGGTGTCCTGTGTATAAGATTACTCATAACTTCAACGGCGCCTCACTTATGCGTGACAAGGATAGAGCTTGTGCAATTGTGCGTAAGATGAAAGAGAATATATCTGTGCCTCTTTCAGTGAAAATTAGATTGGGCTGGGAAGATCCAACTGAAGCACTTGAGTTCGTAAAATATCTTGAAGATGCTGGTGCTGAACTTATTACTGTACATGGGCGCACAAAGAAGCAGGCATATTCTGGAAAATCTGATTGGGAAATGATTGGACAAGTAGTCCGTCAAGTTTCTATTCCTGTTTTAGCTAATGGTGATATTCATAAGCCAGAGCAGGTGCCAGAAGCATTAAGGGTTACTGGTGCACAAGGGGTTCTAATAGCGCGCGGTGCATTAGGAAATCCGTGGTTTTTCCGTCATGCACAAGAAGTGCTTGAAACTGGAACAGTACAAACACCGATAGATATGGAAGAGCGAATGCGCGTGATGCTGCACCATGCACAAATGCACGTAGAACATTATGGGGAGAAGGGAGTTAAGACGTTTCGCAAGCATGGAAGTTGGTATCTGAAAAATCTCCCTCATGTGAAGGAGTTTCGTCAGAAAGTGGTTCGTGTTGAGTCGCTTGAAGAGTTAAACAGGATTGCTAAGGAATTTCTTGATAGTCGTGAGGTTGTTACGGTGTAATTTCATATACCACATCTTTGCGCTCAATTACTATTTTCCATCCACGCTCAACAGCAGCAGTGTGTAATGGTTGATTAGGGTTAAAACAAATCGGATTTTCTACAAGTTCAAGAAAGGAAATATCCCCAGCTGTGTCGCCAACACCAATTGAACCTTCCAGAGTCAGATTGTGTTCATTACAAAACGCTTGAAGCGTTTCTTTTTTTAGATCATACATTTCTGTATGAAATTTTCCAGTGTATTTTCCATCTTCTGTTTCATAAATCGTGCCATAACACGCATCAAAGTTGCGATGGTGTACAAAAGCATCAACAAGCATTTGTGGTGAGCCAGATATTGCAAGAAGAATGTACTCATCACGTAGTTGTTCAATTAAGTCACGTGTATAGGTGTATACTCGCTCTTTGTGCTCCAGAACGGATTCTTGGGCGATTTTGGTGACTTGAGCAACATCAAGATCCTTCAGATGTGTTGCAAGTGCGTAGTAAACTTTAATGTTATATTCAGCGTACGGCCCTTTGCGATTAAGCCATTTTTCGTAAAATTCAAAAATCTCATCAAAAGCATTCTCTGGTATAAGGCCGTGGTTAATAAGTGCTCGGAATAAAATAATATCAAGACTGGAGCGAAATATGGTCCCATCAATGTCAAAAACAGCTATTTTTTTCTTGTCAGTGGTCATAATAGATTCACCTTACCATGTATGGTACAATGAGCTCAACCAACCTGCTATGGACCTTCATCTTATACTCGGACCAATGAAAAGCGGCAAATCATATGAGCTGATTTCTCATTTTGCACCTTTGCATTACACTGATATCCCATTTGCGCTGTATCAATCAGCGCGCAATGTACGAGATGAGCACGTGAGATCACGAAATGGGAATACTCTTGATGCTGTTAAGATAAACTCTCTTTCAGAAATCTCATCTTACACGTATCACGTGGTTGGAATTGATGAGTTTCATATGTTTTCAAGAGAAGATGTTGCTGTGGTTGGTGAACTGCTTAAGCAGGGGACAAAGGTTATAATTTCGGCACTTGATACTGATTACCAAGGCAAGCTTTTTGATAGTATTCAGGGATTGCTAGAGCTTGGTCCACGCGAAGTGAAATACAAGCGTGCAGTCTGTGAAAAATGCAAAAATCCAGAAGCGGTATTCTCCCAGATCTTTAAAGGCGAGGCGCCATTACTTGATGGTATGCCACCGGTTATTCCCGACGATGGAACTTTCTCGTATATGCCAGTTTGTCGGAATTGCTTTGCGCGCAAAAGTGAAGTCACACTTACTCGTCTAGCAGAAAGTTCACAATCAAATTTTTCTTAAATCCCATACCGCCAATTTCTAAGTAATAGAAGGTGGCTTTTTGTTTATCCAAAATCATTCCATACAGCGGCCCAGGCAAGACACCAAAACTTCCCTTGTCGTCAATCTTAACTATGCCAGCTTTTACAGGTATAAATAC
>CAZKMQ010000036.1:0-8672 GCA_964554065.1 uncultured Gammaproteobacteria bacterium
ACTTCCCGTGCAACGCGTACTGATCTTTAAACGACTCAACTGCTGCCTTGCGTGCCGAAGTCGACTTACTCACGCGAGGATACCAAACAATAACCTTTTTGTTTACTGGCGATGCAGTGCGTACTTGTTTTTGAGTAAATTTGCTATTAGCAACTAGTGAATCTGCATTACGAAGAACATGCTCAAGCATTATACGCTTGAATCGCTTGTTGTTCGCTATTAGAATATCTTGGCCATGAAAATAAATTCGGTATGGAATATGCAACATTCTAAACAGCAGCATGCATATAGTACCCAGTGGTAATACATGACTCACATGCACCTCTTCAATATGTTCTTTTTTAACTAACTTATATACACGAATAAAAAGTGGAATCCATCGTGGATACAGCCACGGAACAAAAAAGTTCGTGTAATGCACACTCACCTTTTTCTTGTGATACCATAATTGTTTTGCTTCCTTAGTATCCAACTTCTTATCCAGGAGCAAAACCAGTTTGCTTGCGTCATACCTCTTATATAGTCCATCAAGGTAACGCGCAACACCGCCGCGAAGCGGCGAGAAATCATGAGTTATAAGTAGAATTTTTTTCATGTAATTTTTCTATGAAGAATTGCCGTCACATCATCGCGGGTCACTACACGCAAAAGAAGTATTGCTGCAATGTAACTTACTGCACCAATGAAAATTTGAATTCCAAGCGGAACATACAGCGCTGATGTATACACTAACACTGCCATAATAGCACATGCAAGGCCTATACGGATAGCGTAAAGATATAGCGCCTTAAATGAAACATTAATTACAGCACGAGTCATAATTAAACCTGCTATAAATAGCACAGCATAACTTATAGTTGCTGAACTAGCTGCTGCAACTGCACCATACTTTGGAATAAATAACAAGTTAAGCACTGCATTAATAACCATAACTATTCCCATGATTGCTGTTTGTATGTGTTGACGATTACACGCATTCAAAACTGATCCTACAGGGAAACTTACAAATGAGAAAACCACACTCACAATAAGCAATTGCAAAGGAACAACTGAAGCTTCATATTCCTCACCATACAATAATTGAATAACATCGCCACTAACAAGAGCAACACCCACAGCAATAGGCAAAGCTATTACCAAAAGATATCGCATTGACTGTGCAAACAGATCAGAGAGCTTTTGTTTGTTACATGCATAATATTCACTCATCTTAGGATACACTGATGCAATGAGCGCCATAGGAATGAACTGAAACGCAAAAACAATTTTATACGGCACGCTATAAATTCCAGCCTCATGATCACTTACCAATCTTTCAAGAAGCACAGTATCAAGAGACGAGTACACGCGTGCGAATACGCCAGCCAAAGCAAATGGGAATGCCATCACTAAGGCCTTTTTGATCAGAACTTTGTCATAGCGTGGACGATAACCGATCTGATATTTTTGTGCGGTAACAATAGCAATGTAAATCACATTAACACTACTAGAGAATACAAATGCCCAAATCAAATATACAATTGGCAAACCAAAATTAACTGCGTACAATCCAAGAATCATGGTCAAAATCTGCGAGCCAAACATACCGATTGCTTCCCAACGTACATCCTGCAAGGACCGAAGCACAGCGTAATACGTCAGATGTATTGAGTCCAAAATCATTACCAAACCAGCCACTAAAATCAAAATACGAATGTCACCAGGATATCCTAATAAATAAATAGCTCCAACCATTAGAAGATATGCCAATGAGCTCGTGACTAGCTTAGTTGTTAGCACGCTCTGCAAATACGCTTGTGCTTTGTCTTTGGACTTTGCCACCTCACGAGTCAGCACAGGAGATAAGCCCACATCAATGAATATAGAAAAAATAGTTGTAAATGACAGTGCCACAAAATACCTTCCTATATCCCCTACATCCAACATGTTAGCAAGCAACGTAAAATACAAAAAAGAAACCACTTTCTGCCCAATGGACGCTGTGGTCATAAATGCTGTATTTTTTGCAACAGATGTACTCATACATACATTGTATGGTCAAACGCTTATTTTGGCAATTAAAAAAGCCACGCTCAGTTATGAGGTGGCCTGTTTTTTTGACTGACCACTGCTACCGCAGTTGGTCGATCTCATCCACGGTGTACTGGATGACATAGAGATTTTTGCAACGCACTGCAATTGAGAAAGCCCCTTTCAAACCACGCGCTTGTGCAGATACAGGATCGAGCACAGGAATTGGCTCAAAACCTTGAAGCACACCGCTACGCGCACGACCATGAAGGAACCATTCGCTCACGGCACTAAGTGACATGAAGCACATGCTCATAGGTGTAGAAACGTGGAAGATATCAACATTATCAATATCCACACCAAAAACACTGATTGCAAAGTCGTACACACAATCACGTGCGCTCTCTGAGCACATGATGACCCAGTTGCTTCCGCTGACCTGGGGGTCGTTAGTCTGCTGCAAATCACGTACTGGAACACTGTATCCGTGTATCATGATTTCCTCCTCTTTTGTTGAATTGCGAATGTGACCCGCATGGGTCGTTGTCCATGACGCTGAGCGTATTAAAATTCTCGACTAGTATGGACTATCAAATCTATCATACCACACCAAATACGTCAAGTATTAAAAATACCGAGAACTCGAATGAGTCCTCGGCTACTTGCATCCGCATCTTAAGTAAATGTAGTTCTATGCAAGCAAATGTGTTAGGTGGACTAAAGCTACAGCCCTAAAAAAGCTCCCAGTTATTTAGTCCAGGCCAGCAAAGCACCGCGTTATGGAAAGTTAGTGGTATCACTGACTCCTCTTCTTACCACACCCTCGTGATTATGTCAATAAAAAGATAAATTAAAAAATACATGATGATTGTAAAATAATGGAATTTAGACCTTTGCGAGGTGCACAAGCTTGGTTCTGACGAAGTCAGATTGTGTGCCGAGCACAGAACAACACAGGCCGCTGGAGCCTGTGTTGTGTGTCTAAAATTCTATTATTTTACAATTATCGCTTACTCCACTGCGGAGCACGACGCGCCTTCTTCTTTCCAAATTTCTTTCGCTCTTTCACGCGCGCATCACGAGACAGCATTCCAATACTTTTTAAAGATTTACGAAGTTCATCATTGCTTGCAACAAGACTACGGGCAATACCGAGCTGAACTGCTTCTGCCTGACCATGCTTCCCACCACCAACAACCTTCACTGTCACATCCATTGTTTTGTCCTGCCCAACTGCAACAAGCGGCTTCTTTACAATGTCCTGCAAAGCTTGTGTTGGAAAATACTCAGACAAAGGTTTTTCATTGATTATAATGCTCCCTTTTCCACCTACGATTAATCGAATACGCGCTGATGCGCTCTTTCGACGACCGACAGCTGGAATATAGTTTGCTTTTGTTGTAGTTGTAGAGTTTGTATCTTCCATATTATGCATCAATCTTCAAATTCTTAAGCATCAGTGGTCGAAGTTTGTTCTTGGGCAACATTTTCTCAACGGCCATACGAATAACTTTAGTTGGATCATCAGCCATTACTTCTTTCAAGGTCTTTGTGCGCAATCCACCGGGATAGTTAGTGTGACGGTAGTAAATCTTGCCGTCAAGCTTGGCTGGATAAACCTTAATCTGCCCAGCATTAACTACATGTACCCTTTCACTTGAACCAATAGTGTGTGGCTCATATGTAGCCTTGTGCTTACCCATAAGAATGGTTGCAACTTCAGATGCAACACGTCCTGCAGCACGTCCAGTAGCGTCAATAGTGTGTGTTTTTGTTTCTGTATTTGCGGTCATAGGATTATACAAGTTCAATTACAGACATTGCAGCACCATCACCTTTGCGTGGTGGCAATGCAACAATACGCGTATAACCACCAGCACGATCAGCATAACGCGGCGCAATAACATCAATTACCTTCTTACATGCCAATTGCGTGTATACTACTTTCAAAATCTCTCTACGACTGTGCAGGCTATTCTTTTTTCCAAGAGTGATCAATTTCTCAACCCATGGACGTACAGCCTTAGCCTTTGCAGTAGTAGTGATAACACGCTCACGCACAAGTACAGACTCAGCCAAAGAACGCAACAACGCATCACGTTGTGATTTCTTTCGATCAAGAGTTACTTTTGCGCTTTTGTGTCTCATATAACTATTCAGCAGTTTCTTCAGCAGAAACTTCTTCTGCAGGCACCTCTTCCCCTTCTTCTACCTCTTCCTCAACAGGAGGTACCTCACCAGCAACTTCAGCTTCAAGTTCAGCTGCAGACGCTCCTGCCAAAATAATATTCAAGTGATCAAGCATAATCTTAGTTGCTTGATCCACAGCTTCCTTAGGAGTAATTGATCCATCAGTTTGTACACGCATGGTTAACTTCTCATAGTTGGTAATATCACCAACACGAGTCATTTCAACAGCATAACCAACGTCTTCAACTGGTGCATATACTGCATCAACACCAATCATGCCAAGCTCTAGATTCTCTTCTTCGCGCTCATGCACAGGAACATATCCACGACCCTGCTGAACAATAATTTCCATCTCATGCTCTTTTGAGCCATCAGTTGAGTGGGCTATAACCAAATCCTTATTAATCACATCAACATCAGCATTATCTTCAATTGATGCACCAGTAACATCGCCTTCACCCTTATGCTTCAGAGTGATCTTAACTGGCTGATCTGAATGTACGCGCACACGTAGCTTTTTCAAATTTAACAAAATTTGTACCACATCTTCTTGCAAGCCTTCGCTTGCAGAAAACTCATGTGACACACCCTTAATTTTCACTGCAGTGACTGCTGCCCCTGGCAATGATGAAAGCAAAACACGGCGAAGCATGTTCCCCAATGTTGTGCCATACCCGTGATAACATGGCGTAATCACAACCTCAGCCGTGTGCGGTTGGTCAAGGTCGGTATAACTAATTGAACGTGGTAAAAGTAATTCCTCCATAAGAAATTATCGTGAATAATACTCAATAATATGTTTTGTGTTAAAACTAGTATCAAAATCCGTTGACTGCGGATCATTGGTAACCTTACCAGTTAACGTACTTGGGTTCATAGACAACCATCCTGGTGCCTCGTGCTTCTTAATTCGCTCAGCATCTTTCACAAACTGCTTTACATCCTTAACAGTAATTTCATCACCAACACGTACGCGATATGAAGGTATGTTCACTTTATGTCCATTTACACGAAATAAAGCATGCGAAACCATCTGACGTGCCTGAAATCGACTTGGCGCAAAACCAAGACGATACACAACATTATCAAGTCGCATTTCAAGAGCCTTTTTCAATAGAACACCGGTATCACCGTCCTTGCGATTAGCCATTTCAACATAGCGCACAAACTGTGATTCAGTAATACCGTAAATACGCTTAGCTTTCTGCTTTTCGCGCAACTGCGTTCCATAAACTGACAAACGGCCACGACGACGCTTATTCCCATGCATTCCAGGGGCATATGGACGACGTGTCACAGGACATTTTGATGTATAGCACTTCTCACCCTTTAAAAAGAGTTTCTCACCTTCACGGCGACACATTTTACATTTTGCTGTTTGAAATTGAACTGGCATAGCAATTAGACGCGACGACGCTTACGTGGACGACATCCGTTATGTGGAATAGGCGTCACATCTTTAATACTTAAGACATTAATGTTATTAGCATTAAATGCACGGACAGCACCCTCGCGACCCTGACCAATGCCTTTAACAAAAACATTCACTTCTTTCACACCAAACGGCTCAAGATCTTCAGCCAACTTCTTCACAATAACACTTGCTGCATATGGCGTTGCTTTCTTAGGTCCTTTGAACCCAACAACTCCAGCACTACATGCACCAATAGCGTTCCCTTGATCATCAGTAACCGTAACAATAGTATTGTTATATGTTGCTTGAACATACGCACGTGCCTTAGGCACAATGCGAATATTCTTTTTCTTTTTAGTTTTCAAAACTTTCTTAGCCATATTCGTTAAGTCTTTGATGCAGCAGGCTTACGTCCTGAGCCAACACTGGCCTTACGATTACCTCGAACTGTGCGAGTATTAACCTTAGTGCGCTGTCCGCGAACTGGCAAATGCTTAGTGTGACGTGAACCACGATAACATTTAATATCCTTCAAACGACGAATATTACTCATTACTTCACGACGCAAATCACCTTCAGTCTTATACTGCTTCTCAACAATTGCGCGAATCTTGTCTTCTTGCTCGTCACTTAGGTCTTTAGCACGTACTGATTCATCAATTTGAGCTGCAGCCAAAATCTTCTTGGATGTAACTAGTCCAATACCGTAAATATACGTGAGTGCAATCACGATGCGTTTATCCTTGGGTATAGTTACTCCTGAAATTCGAGCCATAGATTATCCTTGTCGTTGCTTATGCTTTGGATTTTTACAAAAAACCACAACGCGGCCTTTACGCCGTGTTACTTTACAGTCTTTACACATTTTTTTAACTGATGCGCGAACTTTCATGTTGTGGATTCAAATTAATAGCGATACACCACCCGCCCTTTAGAAAGGTCGTACGGCGTCATCTCAACGCGCACGCGATCGCCTGCAGTCAGACGAATTCTATTCATGCGCATTTTTCCAGATAAGTGCCCTAAAATCACAAGGTCGTTCTCAAGACGAATCTTGAATGTTCCAGCAGGCAACATCTCTTCGATGACACCTTGAAACTCTACTACATCTTTACTTTTTGCAACCATGAATTATGCCCAAATATCAGGGTGATTAAGACTGGTGATAGTATATAGGAGAGCGGTTTTGCTGTCAATAGCTAGAATAAGGTATTTCACTGTTTTTCCACTGCTTATTTTAGGCAAAACTTTCTGATGTTCTCTATGACGGCTAACTTATGCACAGTAGGTTGACGTGTTGAGCGGGTTGTGGTAGTGTGAGGGGTCAGCAATAAGCACTTCATGTAATACCGCTGTCATGTGCTGACTTGGGCTAATAAAGTGGGCCTTTCATAAGTAATTCATTAGCCCACCTAACATTCTTGCTTACATAAAGAGCATGTAAAATACAGCATCGGTGCAAGCAAGCCGAGGACTCATTCGAGTTCTCGGTATTTTTTATTTTAGTTTGATATGTGCTAAGCTAAAACAGCTTATGAAATCATTTTCAAAATTCAAAAAAGAACTACTGAGTGATCCTGAATTTCGATTGATCAAGTCAGTTGTTGCAAAACGATTAGCAAAAAACCTAACAGCATGGTCATTCTAGAATTGGCGTAAACAAGAACGTACTTGTTGTGTTTTCAAATTCCTCATCTAGCGCCGCAGTATTCAAATACTGCAATTTATTTTCTGAAAAATACAGAATTTTTGTTTCAGCGCGATCAAGATGAGTTTTTTGTGTGGATCCGACGCGGAAAAGAAGTTTTGCACGATCTCCAGTCTGAAATTTATAATCATAATTCCACAACTCACTCAACACATGTTCAGATTCATAATTTGCTTTTCCGTATAGTTTTGCGGAATTTTTTGTTATATATCCATTATCCACGCGCTCCCAAGTTAGTTTTGGACTTAAATCACTGCCAGATAAACGTGTATACAAAGGCAGCCTTTCGATCTCTCCTGAAAATCCTGGATACCACAGTGCGGTCATTTGAGCAAAACCATTACGTAAAATATGCGCCTGTTCATTCGCTTCAGGCAAACCAAGCACAAGCACATGATCATTGCGCGCGCGAGACATTACATTTGGAATTTGCTCAACAATCGACTGGTTTACATCTCCTGATCTTTGCCAAGCCAAATGGTTTGTTGTGAGAAAAACTCCTGAATACACAATCATTCCAGCAAACAACAAAATAAATAAGTCATGCACACGCATTAACTCAACCACTATCAACCCGAATAAAATCACAATAAAAATAGACGGCGTATAAAAGAAGCGCTCCCCTTCTCCTGAAATCCGATCAAAAGAAAACAAAAGCATTGGCAACAAACTAAAAACAAATGATGCAATTAACAATCCAGCTAATGATACATATTCTCTCAAAACAACAAAGACTACCGCAACAATCACCAAAGCCGCACCAGCGCCAATCAAAATATTATCTCCAACATAATCAACAATAACCCAGCGCCATTCACTTACAAAAACTCCTGCAGACAAAACAATATTCAGCAGAGTTTTTATCACGCCTTCCACAGAAATCTGACTTAATGTAACGCTATAACTCCCAATACTTCCAGCCAGCGCCAAAAATCGCAAAGCTAAATACGATCCACCAAGAACAGCCGCTGGCACTACCCAACTCACAATCTCGCCATACCACAAATCTTTACGTGTTCTCATTGAATGACTAAATACATACACATCAATCAGAATCAAAATCACTGGCAGCATTATCGAATGCTCTTTAGACAAAAGCGCCAAACTCCACAAAACCAAAGTAAACAACAACCACAGCTTCGCATGAACACGACAGAACATAATAAAACACACAATCGCAGCAGAAATGAAAAAGCCAGCAAACGCGTCCGGATATCCTGCAACCCACATCACCACCTCACTGTGTGTTGGAATGACTAAAAATAGCAATGCAGCAAAAAAACCAACCACATGTCGTGTTTTTACACGTGGCATAAGCAATACAGCAATCACATATACACAAAACGAAGT
>CAZKMQ010000037.1:0-4255 GCA_964554065.1 uncultured Gammaproteobacteria bacterium
TGTCCAGTCAAGCACAAGTGAACTGATCACTAGTTCGAAGCGGTTGGTCCACTGTTTGGGGAGTTGAGAAAGAACACCGTGTCTGGCGTTCACTCCTCCATGCTGTGGTGTAGCAGCCTGGGCTATTCGGATAATGTGCGGATTTATGTCCACACCATACACCGGCAAACCTGTTGCTCGCTCAACCGTAAGTGGGCCACAGCCTGCATCGAGAATGCCTTCACCGTGAACTAACCCGTTGGCAATGAGTCGATTGATCACTGGCAGCATGTACCGCATCACATGACCTGAAGTCATTCGTTCCTGCATGGCAAGAAAAGCTTTTGCAAAAGCTTCTGCATTGGTGTACATGCCGTACACGTCGTCGAGAACTTTTTGCACTCCTTCTTCTCCAAGTCCGCGCATCTGCATGTTGATAATGTTGACGCGTTGAGCATCGCTCTTTGACTCTTCAGCTAGGCGGCGCACGTTCACCTTTTTGTCTAGTAGCTCAAGTTCCTTTGGTGTGAGTGCTACGAGTGACTTGAAGAGTTGCTGTGCTAACCACTTGTCCTTGCCCATCTGAAGGAGTTGCATGTCGAGTGTCCCTTCCAAAACTGGTACGGCATACTCGATTGGTACACCAAGTTCTTTCCTTCGAAAGCGACCAAACCACTGCACCGGCGGGTGCCATGGAAAGCTCAGTGTAGTCAGAAACAACTTGCTAATCCCAGGTAATCTAGGGATACTCAGATTGACTGAATCTGGGCAGGTTTTCATTGATACAAGCAGAACGCGAGCTTCTGGATCGCTTCGCCACCTGTCAATGAGTCTTGATCGTTCACTGGTACCAGATGCGTCAACGCTTTGTGACACACTGGCGTCAAGAATGATCACGTGATTTTTGCCAAACCATTTGATCAGCATTTTGCCGACCCAAATTTCTTGATCGTCATCCAGGTCATGCTTACGTGTAATGCCGCTGGCAAAAATGCCAGTAGCACAGACCACTTTAGCCCCAACTGCAATTTCTTTTTCGGCTCGTGATTTGAACCATTGCAACTTTGTAGAGAGTTTCCAATTCCGGAACAGTCCGACAAGTTTTTCTGGCCACGCGTAGGTGTTTGCCAACTTGTGCGGATGTGTTGCGCAAAGAAGAAGTTGCATTACCTTTTGTACTGGGTCGAGCTTTTTTTCATCGGTCTTGCGAAGATGCTCGTACACATCCTTGTGGTCAGCATTTGGATCAAGGCTTACCGCTCCAAAGAGATCTATCTTTGGGTTGGGTGTGACCTTTGGCAGGTCCATTACCTCGTCAACTTCCACCTCTACGATTTGATCGTCAAACAACTCACGCAAAAAGCGTGGGTCATGTGCACGAGTATTACGGAAGGATGCTGCTGTTGGAAAAATATCCGGACGAAGAGTTGATGCAACAATAGCAAACTCATCAGGATGATTGTCCCATGGTGTTGCTGAAAGCGTAGTAATTTTCAACTCCTTGTTTTCTCGATCCTTACAGTGTTTAGCAAGTCGATGGATAAGTCGTTCTGTAGAAGCAGCACGCATTGCAGGTTTTTTAATGCCAGCATTTTTTGCATACTGAGATTCGTCCCAGATAAACCCATCAAATGGAATTTTACACAAACCATCGAGCACACTTGGTGCAATGATGGTTGAGTATGCAACCACAGTGATGAGTGCTTCAGCATCCATTGCTGCAGACATGTCTTTCTTGCTGCGGATAAGAAATACCCGTTTTGGGTCGTGTTGCGTGTAGTACTTGTCTGGTTCGGTATTCCAATGTGTGCGAGCATGTGGTGCACACAAAACCAGTATCTTCTTGCATCCAGCTTGATGCATGGCGAGCAGAGAAAATGCCGTTTTGTATGTACTGGTGTCTCCAGTGTTCAGCGAACGTGACACTGTGGAGACCTTGTTAAGCCACCATCTGACATGGAATGCAGGAAACACAGAGTCGCCGATGGTATCGACAAACTCGGAGAACTGCATCTCAAGCAGTTCTTGGCAGTAATCACGAACCTGAATCAAGAGATTCTGATCGTACGCACTTGCCGCGCCTTTGATTCGCTCTTCAAGAAGTTCGAATCCAATTGCTGGGTCGCGACTCATGAAGTACAAATACCGACGGAAGTGACACTCTCGGTCAAGAGACAGAATGTCCTGCTTCACGTGATCTGACAAGTTCTCAATGAACGTTTTCGGATCAGGTGCTTCAAGCGGCTTAGTGGGTCGCAAGAATACTGTGCCGAGGTTGCCACGTAACTTGAAGATTAGACGAAACGCAAATCCGTACGCATAGAATACGTCCGGCCTAGCTTGGACCAGTGCTCGCGCGAGGTAGCGCGGGTGATCTTTGAATCGTTCGTAGAGAAAGCGCAATAGTGCATCATCTTCAAACATTGTGGCGTATTTGCCGATGTTGCTTTCCAGATCCTGCACCATCATGACGGCAAGATCTGCTTCAGTCAGCTCACCATTTTCAAGCATGTGCTTCAGCAGTGCTGATTTCTGTTCTCCGTTGGGGAGTGAAACTACGAGCTTCATTGTATCTGCTTTGCTCAGGCTCATATTCCCTCCATTTAGGTTCTGAGTTGTGAGAAACATGCAATTACCGTGTAGGTAATGCAAGAGAGTATTTTGTCATTTTATGGCCAGTTTGTCAAGTATTTCATTATAAATAGATAACCCCAGGTCTTCAGAAGAAAACCTGGGGATTTGCACATCGTGTGCCACGATTGTCACCTTGTGAGTGTGACGCTCGCTGAGAGGTTGGACAGACTATAGCGAGTTTGATTATTGCTATAGACTGCTGGTGTTCAGTTGGCACGATCGTTTTATCAAAAACTTTCGACGTTCCACTGAACAAACTTAATGGACGGTATTACGCAACGGCCTTTTCCGCATTGTTTTTGTCCAGAAGTTCGACTAGAAGTTCGAACTCTGCGATGCGGTCATCCGGCTTCGCCTCTTTTAGGCTGGGCAGGAAGTAGTTCGTTGCAACTTCGATGTCGTCACGTCGCTTCTTGGCCACGAACTTTTCGATCTTGAATTCGTTCGGAATGGTCGCAAGACCCTCATCCTCACGATCGATCTCCAGGAGCAGAGCTCGGTGCTTGCAGTACTCGAGTGTCACGCGATGATTATACTCCGGATAGATGGGAAGACCGTGCTCATCAGTTCCTGTTGGTTCGCATGGTGTACCGAAGAGCGTCTTGTACTGTGACAAGTACTGGTGGTCGTCCTCCAGTGGAGCACGCATTCCAAGTGACTTCATCCACCTGTAGTACAGCGCACGGACCAGTGTAACGCCGAGATAGCGCTTCACTCGTTTCTCGATCCTCGCCGGCGTCAAACAGATGTTGAAGCCCTTGTTGTCACCGGCTGGAAGGCCTGCGACTGGGCCACGTTTGAACAGCTGCCAGAGCCGCTTGGGATCTGGTGACTCATCATTTTGCAGGTCATACAGTGATTGCATGACGGCCTTGTTCTTGCCGATCATGGGCACGCTATCTGAGATGGCTAGCAGTCGGTCCACGATCTCGTGAATGAAAGCTGTCTTGTCGCCACTGCTTTTGATTTGGTCACGGGCAGCCTTTTCTTCGTCGGTCTCTCCGAACTGCGCGTTGACGTCTCCGTCCTCGGCCTTTTTCCCAAGGCCTTTGTACACGTCAGCAGTGATCTGCAGCAAGTCCCAGTACATCTGGTACTGCAAATGTTTGTACGCGTAGTACAGTTGTTCGAAAAAGCCAACTTTGTCATTCATCCAATATTTCTCCGCGAAGTCAAAGACCGCAGTTTTCTTGAATGTTGGATGTCCCTTGTCCGGCTCGCCACGCTTCCGCTGGAAAGCCTGTCCCTTTGTGATCGTGCCAATGCCTGCGTAGGCCAGCAGAGCGCGAACGTTGGGGTACAGAAGTGGGCTACGCACGAAAGCGAGAATGATGGAGCGCACGCGTGTCGTGCCACCGCTGATCAGGCCGTCGAACAGTGTGTTCTGCGGCATGGTCTTCAGTTGCGCGATAGCATTCTTTTTGCACTCTTCTAGCAGTTCGTCGATGCCGAACCACTCCATGTATGCACGCTTCATCAGCTCGAGATTTCGACTTCGGTTTTCCGAGTCTTCATCTGTCAGTGCCTCATAGAAGACATTGGCATGTGCGGTCAGTGCTTCCTTCACGATCTCCTTCTGTTTTTTGGTCGGAACAAGCTTGACTCGACGCCACTGATTACGCACCTTGCGCATTTCCTCAGA
>CAZKMQ010000037.1:4267-8436 GCA_964554065.1 uncultured Gammaproteobacteria bacterium
CTTTTTTACCCAGGCCTCTCTTTCAGGCTTCAGGTAAACCGCGTGGTCCATTTTGCGCTTCAGCTCTTGGGCGTAGGCGTTGCTGGATGCGGTAGCTTGTCGCTCTGTGGACAGCCATCCATAGACCATGCTGCGCAGGTCTTGCATTTTGCGGTCCATTTCATGGTACGTGTAAAACGCACCTGTTCCGTCTTTTTTGAACATCTGCAGCATGAGTTTGGGCTCGTCGCCCTTTTTCATGCCGGCTTGCTCAAGGTCTTTTTGCAAGTGGCCTGGATGAATCCAGTACACCTGAGCACCAGTTGCGCTGCACGCAGCGATGTACATGTAGTTGGGCCCAGAGGGTGTCAACACATTATCGCCAGCAGTCAATTGACTCAGGAATTTGTCTCTGAACTGCTCCGGATCCGGTGCGTCCATATTCCCGAACTTCTTCGTGGGAATGGCAATTTTCTTGCCATCGCTTGCAAGGGCAATTAGTCCCTTGTTGGTCGAGTAGCCAACCGCCCAAGTACGGGCTGGTTGTGCACTCACCTTTTGCGCTACGTTAATGGCGGTCATGCAGACCTCCTTCGTAGTAGTGGTAATACTGCTTGGTCAGGGCAAACAGCATTGAAAATAACATTATTTGGTTTCCTGACAAGGGAGGGCTTTAGCAGATGTGAGTGATTTTGTCAACCCTGGCGTAAATTTAGATAAATTAATAAAAGAATGGCTTAATTAAGCCATTCTTGGTCCTTCTTTATATATAGCACTTTCTAAGGGAAGGAGAGCGGTGAGCTGCTACGTAGTATGTTTTGACTAATAGTAGTATCTAGGCCTTGAAGAGTTGTTTGGCTCATTAGCTCAGTTTGGCCAGCAGCTTTGTGTAAAGTAAATATAAAGGATGCCGATTGTTCATTGTCTGATGTATCAAGCTGAGGAATTGTCCAAGTGATTGACTTTGATTTTTCATTGTATGAAACTGATCCAATGCTTGCTTGTTCTCCTAGCCAGGTGATTGATCCGGCAAGATTCGCTTTGGTGGTAACGCTTGTAAGTGTGTGAAGTGAGTTGGTTGTTTTCCAGGTAACGCGGTATGTATTGGTTGCATCGCTTGTAACATCAAGAGTTGATGGGTCAATTGGTTCAAGTGTTGTGTCAAGTGTTGTGTCTGATCCAATGTCTATGGTTAGTGGTGCAGTCTGAACAGAAACAGTAGTTCCGTTTTCAAATTCACCTTCAGCTGTTGCGGTAATGCGGAATTGAGCAAGCTTACTGTAATCAATTTCAGATTGGGAACGCAAGTACATGCTAAAAGGAACGGCTCCTTCCTCTCCTGCGTTAACTGTGCCAAGTGCACTGATTTGTTTTTTGTTCCAGGTTAGTGTTATTCGTTTGGTATCTGGGTTAACCGTTGACTCGTCTGTCTTTGGTGTTGATGCTGCATCAAGGCTTGATGGAGAGAGTACTGCTTTTGCTCCTACACTAGGAACATCAAGAAGTACGCTAACGGTTAGGTTCTTGATTTCCTGCTGACCTGTGTTGTTGTAAAATAGTGAAAAGGTTAGCGCATCTTCAGGAGCAACAAGAAGGCTGGTACGTGAACCATTGGCAATAAGTGAAAGTGCAAGTGAGTTTGCTGTAGTTGTGATTCGTTTTTTTTCTTCAGCTTGTGTGTATGGAGACCCATCGTGGATAAGTGCAATGCTGCTTGTAATGGATTGTTCACCTTGTGCATCAGAAGTAAATGCTCCATCATGCTCAATGGTAAGTTCCTGCTCAGCATCAAGTGATTCGATTAACCAAACATTGGGTTCAGGTTGTGTTGTATTGTCAGGAAGTTCTTCTGTGTTTTTTGCTTCTGAAAAACTAAAGTCTTCTCCTCCGTCAAGTCTTAACTCAATTGGACCAATGGTTTCTTTGGTAATGTTAGTTACAACAAAAGAGAGTGGAATTATGTCTCCAGGTGTAGCGCTTTCAGGTACAGTTGCATCAAGTGTTACGGGTGTGCCGTCAAATGTGTGAGTGAATGTTTCAATAGTCTGGAAGTCTGAGTTAAAGTTACTAGGTTTGTAACTTAGAAATGCACGAAGTGATTGCTGTGAATCAACCGCGCCAATAATTGACCCTGTGACTTCAAGTACTACATCTTCAAATCCGTCAATTGAACCAAATTTCCATTTGTTCTTAATGTCATCAATTGGGAGTAGTGAAGATTCCTCGAACACAAACCCTTCAGGGTAGTGTAGTGTTAGTTCGGTTTGTGCAAGTTGGAGCGGTTGTTTGTTTGCAATTCGTATACGGTAAGTAATTATTTCTCCAGCGATAATTGATTCTGGGGCGCTAATATTAATTGAAAGTGAATCCTCAGTGAATGAAGGTCCTTGGTTTCCAAATAAGAAAAATCCTGCCCAGGCAGCTGCGGAAAATACAAGAAGTACTGCAGCCGTGCCAAGAAGTAAGCGCTTCCATCTATGGCCACGCCCTTTGGTAAAGTGGTGCATGTCCGGCATTGAGCCATCGTCTTCCTTGTAAATTGCTGCGAGCTTCTTGTTGATCGCTGAGAAATTGTTCTTTAGTGTCTTGCGCTTAAATGAAGATGTGCCGACCGGTTGTTCGGTTGCAGTTTTTGGTTTTTTGATTTTTTTTGGTTTGCCTTCAGTATGCAAATGCTTTTGTGTGAAGGTTCGTTTTGGTTCGCTCATATTTATTTTTGTTCTGCTGTAATTCCGAAGAAGACATCTCCAGAAAATTCTTGTTCTAATTTCACACCATCGCTATATTGCTGTACATTTTGTCGTGGTGTTGTGAACATGGTACGCCATGATGGGGGAACTATCACGTGTGATTGAATCTGCATATCATTTATTCCTGGTTGATGTTCGATGAATACACTGTAGCGCCAGCTTGGGTTGGTAAGTCCTAAGTTTGCAGTGAGTTGACGCAGTGGGTGGTATATTCTATCCGGTTCAAATACTCTTATTGGTGAACGATAGGTAATGCGTGCAACACTGGTTTGGTGGGGTCGTGTGATAACCCAGTTGCCAAATACAGTTTTGCCGAATTCTTCTGTGATGCGCGTGCCTGTTTCTTGATCATATCCGATTTCAATTTCATGTTCAGATAAATGCTGGTTAAACTCTGTGTATTCAAGCGGCGCATGGAATTCACTTTCTGATGGAAATGTAAATCCAGCTGCCTCCATGATAGTGCTTCCTTTGGGGACATACGCGCGTATATAGCTTATATTGTTTGCAGTGCTATTTTCTCCACTGTGTGTTCTGATGATTGTGACTGTGTTAACTACCTGACCATCTGGTTCTATCCATGCCTGGTGTTCAATGCGTCCAGTGAGGTCGGCATCAGACTTTTCACCACCAATGTTACTAATATTTACGTGGAGATAGTCTTGCTCAGGATTGTGAAGTCCGCCATCAAGGCCTAAACGAGTAAGAGTATCTTGCAGTACTTCATCTGTGCTGTAGATTTGAATATCTCCTTGAGAAAGGGCTGAGTTGAATGCCTTTCCAAGTGCGAGTGACTGGCTGATACTTGGGTGCTTAATGGTATCAAGCAATATTGGCCCAAGTTCGCTAAGTATTCCCTTTGGAGACTCGCTATTCTTTTTGCGTAGAGCCTCAATAGTTGCTGAAGTAATTTGGTTAAAGTTGTCTTTTGTTACTTCGCTACCATCATCAAGAGTTATTGGGCCAACTGCACCGATAAGTTCTCGAACGAACTTGTCAGTGATTGCAACTACGCCATCGACGCTTGGTCCACCAGAGTGCTCGTAGAACCACATAAGGTTCTGCGCACTTGTTGGAAAATCAGGATACCAGTTAGCATCTTGAAATTCCCAACGATTGTTAACTAGGTAGAGCGGACGTGGCGGTTCGGTATGAGTATCTAGCTGGCCTTGTAGGTCGTATGATCCGCCAGACGGGATTTCCAAATTTGCTACCTCACCGCGATCAATGTCCAGCAATCCAAATGATCCAATAAATCCTCCTGTTGCACGCAACTCTGCTGAATTCTGGAAAACAAGCAAATATCGCTTTGTGGTTTTCGCGCCAAGTGCGTCAAGTAATGATGGTGTCAGTTGAATAAAAAGAGCGAGATCCTTTCTTGATGCAGTCACAACATCTCGTAGTTGTTCAATCTTTGGAACTATTTCTTGTGGGAGAGAG
>CAZKMQ010000038.1:0-8023 GCA_964554065.1 uncultured Gammaproteobacteria bacterium
ATCTATCCAGGATAATTGGCAGACGCTTCAATCAGATAGCATGCGCCCGGAACCACGCGCCCTGTCTGAGTCAGCCTAAGTCAGTACTCTTCTCCTCGCGCTTTTGGAGCTTTGTTCAACTACTTAGCTCCTTTTGTTTTACCTCTTGACAAAATGCATGGCATGTGCTAGTTTGTTATCAACATACAGTACGGAGAAA
This sequence comes from uncultured Gammaproteobacteria bacterium, assembly GCA_964554065.1. Lineage (GTDB taxonomy): Bacteria > Patescibacteriota > Patescibacteriia > Magasanikbacterales > JBBTQS01 > CAZKMQ01. Next base: position 200 of record CAZKMQ010000038.1, read on the forward strand.
TCATGCCGCCAAAGCCCGACACCTAGCGGATTTTACTGTGACGCCCCGGAGACACGTCAATTCAGACAGACTACTTTGACGAAGTCTAACACCCGGGGCTTCTTTTTTTATTTAAATTTAGGTAAAAAATTAGCAAGCTTGATAGCGACGAAAGCGAGGAGTGTGTGAATTTATTCACCTATTGCTAGTTTAGGAAGCTCCAACTCTAGCGTAGCAAGGGTTGACAAAACCCCTCAAATATGCTATATTCAGACCTTATTCTCGTGGTATAAATCAAGGGAACAAGAGAGTCTAAGTTACTAATTAAATTGACTATGACCAATATTATTCGTCCGAAGCTCGGTACGTATATTGCAGGAGTGACCACTCTTGCTGTTTTGGCATTTGGCCTTGTTATTGCATTGCCAAGTTTGCTTACGGCCCAAACTTCTAGCGCAGCTGGTTTGCTTAAGTACGATAATCCGTACGGAGCAGCAGTTGCTAAGCCTTCGGTTGATCGTGATTGGTTGGTGTATGTTGATTACCGTGATTCAAGCACGGCACATTTGTATACATACAACTATAAGATTAACGAAGAGAAAATGATTAGTTGGGGAGTTGATCGTATTAATGGTGCGGTAACTCGTCCGGTGATCGACGACGGCTATGTTGTGTACAACAACAAGTTGTCTGATGGTACGTATGTGATGAATCATTTCAATCCATACATGTATCTTACTAAAGAGGTTGCAAGTTCTAGTCAGAAAATGTCTGCCCCATCTTTTGATAAAGGCAACATTGTTTGGACACAAAGCGATGCTGATGTGGTAGGCGCAAGCCATGTATATTGGTTTGATGCTGACCGAAATGTCCTGACTAAGCTTAGCAAGAGTACTATTGCACGCCGCAGTGCGGTAGTGCGCGGTACAATTGCGTACTGGGTCGAGGAAAATGGCAATGGTTTTGACATTGTTAAGTTCGATCTTGATAAAAATATTCGTAAAGTTATCGTAAGCAACAAACAGATCGTTGGTTCTATCAGCGCATCTGGTGATGAAATTGCTTTTGCTGTTCAAAGTGGATTGCAAAGCGACATCTTCACAGTAAACACCGTAACACGCAACATGCGTCAGATTACATCTACTGGTTCAGATGAGTTGAATCCAAAGATGCGCGGTGATTACATTGTTTATGATGAAATTGTTGGTGATAAGGATGCTGAGATTGCTGTATATAGTAAATCTAACGGAACCAAGACTTTGATTACCAATGATGAACTTACGCATGATGTTGTATCACTTACTGACACACGTCTTGCCTGGTCAGATACGCGAAGTGGTTTGTCACAGATTTATTTCTATGACTTCCGTTCAAGTGGTGACAAGATTCACTTTGACTTGGCACGTAAGACTGTTACATCAATCACTGATCCACAACCAACAGCTCCTGCAATTCCAGCAACTGATTTGCTAGATAAGGATACTGACGGTGATGGTATTACAGATAGCAATGAGCTTAATCATTTCATGACAAAGCCGAAGAGTTATGACTCTGATGGTGATGGATTGAATGATTATGAAGAGTTGTTTGTATACAAAACTGATCCAAATAAGTTTGATACTGATGAGGATGGATTTGGAGATGGGCGTGAGGTCCTTTCAGGGCATAGTCCATTGCTTCATGCAAACAAATCAAGCTTGTACGGGGTAACTCGTTTTGATCTAGCGGTTGAACATGCTCGTGCCGTGCAATTGAAGCACGCACTTGAAGCCAAGCTTGGTAAAGGTAACATTGGTATTCATCGTAACGAATGGCCATTTTATGCAAATGCATATATGTATGGTGGCTACTCAATTGATGAAATCATCAAATCATCTCATGGCACCTATGGTGTTATCTCTGCAAACATTCGTGCAAGCGAGTGGCGCAGTAATGAGATGTACTTGAAGGCAATGGCCTTTTAACTCGTGCCGACTTATATAATGAGTCAAATGTGATACTTAGACTCTCGTAAATTTTTTATAAAACCTCCCGCTTGCGCGGGAGGTTTTTGGTATTGACGAAATTAACTATTTTTGTTATGGTTATTTTCTGCCGATAGTTACAAGGTTTTCTAGCGGCTCGATTGGCAGATCGGTGTTTGGGATACGTGCTTCTTTACATAATTTCTGGATTTCAAACACCACCATTCGCACAAGGTCATAGCTAGCGCTTTGGCCTTATTTTTTTTCTTGAGATCCAAGCAGTAATAGCAACAAGCCGTACACAATATGATCATCAAGAAATGGATTGTGCTCTGGCGGCATGACTGCGAGCCACATTAGTAACATAAGTAGTGCGCCCATGTAACCTGCAAATCGGACTTTTTTGTTGATAAGTAGTGCTAGTCCGATACCGAGCAAGCCAAGCATGAACAGCCAATCTACAATTACGTTCCCGGCCATTGCTTGGAAAATGCCGGCAAATGGTCCTTGAGTCGCGTGCGTTAAGAATCCATATGTTGGTGACACGCCATCAATCCAGGCCTTTCCTGATTCAGTGGCAAAGCCCAGACCAAATACTTTATCAAAAAATGGCCATAGGAAAATCCATGCCATTGAAAGTCGTAGCGCAAGCCACAAATATTTTTCTTTAATAAAAGACATACACATGAGTAAAAAATTACGTCATCAGTATACCATTTTTAAAAAACAAAAATCCAGTTACTATCTTGCACTTTGATAGCTTCTTCTGCTGCTTCAGTTGCAAGAGGCACTATATCTTTAGAAGCAGTCCAATAGTTATTTAGAACAAAGTACACACGTTCAACTCCAGTCTTTTCTTTAAGATCATTTGCTGTTTTTACATAGTCGCCATCGTAAACCATTTTTAAATAATACGGATACAGTGGTCCGCCGGTCGGCACAGGGTAAATAAATTGCTCATGACCATCAATTTGTACAGTTGAGGCGAATCTATGAGCAGCTATTGCAGCCGCACTGACTGATTGGTTGCTTAATACAACGTATGGTTTTTTATTTGCGTGTGTCTTTATGCGTGCAACTGTTTGTATATCAGCTATTGAAGTGCTATACGCCTTACTGCGTTCAATTCGATCCAGGCGCGGGTAGGAAAGATAAAATGATGAACTGATTGCACTAATCGTAAACATAACTAATGCAAGCCTGAATATTAGTGAAAGCTTTTTGCTTTGAAATACATGAACTACGCTAGAGACAAACAATGGGAACAGAAAAAGGAGCGCCATAAATAATAGTCGCTCGCTGTATCCATTTTGTTCATAGGATATTACAAATGGAAATTCGATTGCTGTGTAGAGAGCTGCATTGAAAAGTAATATTCCGGACATCAGTAGTAGTGGCCATGCTTGTCTTTTTTTGGAGACACGATTGAAATGAAATATCTCTAGTCCTACGAACATGAGGAACAGAATTGGCGCAAATAGATATTTGTATCCGTACACAAATTGTAAGATTGCTGTGCTGTCTGGTGGAGTTAGTAGGCCAAAGTGAAACAGTGATTTTGCTCCAGTAACCAGAAGGTTTAAATCTGGTAGCGAATGCGTTTGTATATAAGCAGCTGCTGGAAGAGCAAGAATTGCACCAAGTGTATAGAAAGCGAAGCTGATTCGAGGAGTTCTTCTTAGTGTGTCTGTATATGTATAGATCATGTATAGTATTGCAGGAATTCCTGCAAGCGGGTGTATTGCAAATGCAGAAAGAGCAAGTATGAGTCCAATGAGTCGTGTTGCAGAAGTTGATTCGCCATGAGTAAGAAAAATAATTGTAGCAAGCAATATAAGAGCTATCGCTTGAGGAGTTGTTGCTATAAGTAGTGGCAACGGAAATAATAGAGCAAGCAAGATAGGCTGAAGTGTGCTTGTAAGTTTTTTTCTACTTGTGAACCAAAATATAGAAAGCGGTATAAGTATGCTTAGCACAATAGGAAGAAGCCAGCGATCAAGTGTGTCTACGCCTGCTTCAGTTACATAGTGCAGCAATCCAACGGTCATATACTGTCCAATATAGTAAGGTGTTTTTGGTTCGAGGATTGACTGTTCGGTAATAATAGTTTCTGCAGTGCGGTGTATAAATCCATCAAATCCAAAGCCAACTTGATACACAAGTGTTGCCGCGCTGAAAAATAAAAGCACATGCAACATAATCGCAAAGAACCGGATTGCTGTTGCACGGCGTGCGGTGTATATAAGAAGCAATGCTGTTGACACGGCAAATAGTACAAAGAAGTTCTCGGTGACAAAAACCCAAGGACTAATAATTGATAAGTTGGTGCCGGCGAAGTGTAGCTTGTTAAGCAAGGCGATATCTATTGCAATAGGAAGTAGTGCTAGTAGTGATGCAAGGCATGATGAACGTTCAAAGTTGAGTGTAGTCTTTAGCTCTTCAAAGATTACGCGCTGTGCCTTGTGCAAATCATCAATAAGGTCAAGATGAGGTGTTGCTTTGCGCACAAGTATAGTTGGAAGTGCGGCTACAAATAAGGCAAATAGCAAAACAGGTGCAGATGCATCAGCAATTAAGTACGCAGCTGTACTAGCTATAATGTAGACTGCAGTATATGCTGTAGTGCCCCAGAATAAGCGCCACCCTTTTGAAAGTTTTTTTCCAAAAAAAAGAGTGCCATAGCGCGAACCAATCATCCAAAATATAAGGATAAGTACGATTGTGCGAAGGGTGATAAAATCAGTTTTTGTAACCAGTGCTGAAAAAAGCCCAAATATTACGAATAAACCAATGAGTTTTTTGATTGAAATTTCCATGGGTGTATTCTACCAAGGACTTGCTATCATTGCGAACTGAGCAGCTAGGCGGTATGATGCACATATATGATGCAACGTGTAATTGCTGCCATCTTCAAATATACAAGTAATAAGTCCACAAAAGACCCGGCTTTTGCTGTGGTTGTTGGTATTGGTGTGATTTTCTTGATTGCCACAGTGATATTGTCTTGGGGTTTGTCATCTGTTGTGCACTCGCCAGATGAGATGGTGAATCGTGAGTTTGCGTGGCAGTTCGCAGAGAATTTTTCATTAAAAATTCCAGCAGGCGAGTATGCAAATCAGTTTGGCACTGCGCCGCGTAGTGTGTCACTTGAGTTCGGAGCGTATTTGCCCGCAGTATTTTATGGTCTGCCAGTTCTGTATGGTGCGATTGCATCGGTGTTTGGTAATGGAATTGTTTGGGTGCTCACACCTTTATTTGCATTTTTTGCTGGTCTTGCATTTTTTGTGTTATTGCGCAAAGTTTGGGGAGAGCGCGTTGCAATGATCTCTGGCATGTTGTACTTTTTGCATCCTGTGGTTTGGTTTTACACAGTGCGCGGGTTGTATAACAACATTTTGTTTCTTAGCTTGTTTATTCTTGCGTTGTGGGCGGTAATTGCACGACCTATTAAAATGTCATGGATAAATGATGTGCTTGCCTTCGTGTTTGTTGGATTGGCGCTGTTTGTTCGTAGTTCTGAAGTGTTATGGGTTGGGGCAGTATTTCTACTAATGTGGTTGCTGATGCGCGGTTGGAAAAATAAATCGTTTACTTTGCGGTGGATCGGTCTTGGTGTTGTTGGTAGTGCAATAGTATTTGGACTTGGTGGAGTTGTCACTGGTGGATACGTTCTAGGTGACACTAATCTCGTTTTTCCATTTGGATTTCATCCGCGCTTGATAGCTCGGCATTCGTGGCAGTATCTTGTGCAGTTATCAGGGTTCGTTTCCGGGGTTGGTATTGTTGGTCTTGTTTATGCGCTGTTGAAAAAGCGTACGTTGTATACAAAGATTTTTGTCCTTACGGCGTGGTATCCAATTGCACTTTATGGTTCGTGGCTGTTTAGTGACAATCCAACTGTTGGGTTAGTGACAATTGGTAATTCTTACATGCGCTATTGGTTGCCAGTGTTTGTTTTTTTAATTCCATTTGCAGCATATTTGCTTGTACAGCTTTTTGAGCATTATAAGAAAGTTGATCAGCGCTATGCTGCAGGGATATGGATTGGCTTTTTTGTATTGTGGTTGGCGCAAGGTACAACGCTGTTTTATTTCGGTGCAGATGGGTTTGCATCGGTGAAGGCGCAGAATACATTTGCAAGTGCTGTGAAAGTAGATGTACTCGATCGAGTTGACAGCCAATCACTTATTATCACAGACAAATGGGATAAGGTGTTCTGGCCAGATCGAGCTGTCGGCCGAAATATCTTTTCAGTATCAACTCAAGAAGCAATTCATAAGTGGCATTACATGCAAAGTGAAAATGGTGTTGATGTGCCTATGTATTATTTTGGTCTTACATTCTCCGAGAAAGAACGAATGACATTGGGCGATGCTGGTATTGAGCTTCAGGAAATACAAGTGTATCCTAATAACCATGTTCTTTACATAACCCAGTCCCAAGGAGTTAATGAATTGAGTGAATAATATGAAATTTATTTTGCGCTTTGTTCAATTATGCATCTGGGTTGGTGTAATTTTATTTTTTGGATACATTGGCTATAAGAATTTTGCACCAATAGATGTGAGCCACACCAAAACATTTGACCAGCCAAATAATAACGCGTTTGTTTCCGACTTTACTCCAGGCACGCGCGTCGATGGGTTGAACACATTGAAAAAAGATCCTGTGTACATGCATGTGCGTAGCCCGCGCAGTTTTGAATTTATGTATGTTCAGTTTCCAGATCAGCCGAACATTGGCAAGCGATTGCGATTAGGAATTCAAGTTGGAGAATCAAGAAGTAGTTTTAGTTTGCATGATTGGCAGGAGGTTAATGATTATTTTGATGGCTATATTATTCCATTGCGTCAGGCATATCGTGATGCTGAGCGACGCTACACATTAATTTATTCATTTGATGATAACGAGCCGCTGGAGGTTGGTGATGTGGAAATTACATTTTCAAACAAATAATATGACAGGTAAGCAGTTCTGCTATCATTTGAGCAAAACACTAATGCACGCATTTCTGTTGGTGGTTTGTCTAACCATCGTTGTTGAGTGGTTCAGGCCAGCAACTATTGTGATATATGTGCCACTAGTATGGTTATTGGCTTTATTGCTTCTGAGCATGATAGGCGTTGTTGTATTTACTAAGAAATGATAGGCTAGAACTACTATGAATACTACTATTGATAACTGCATTTTTTGCAAAATTATTGCTGGTCAGGCGCCAGCAGAGAAAATTTATGAGGATGAGACAGTTGTTGTTATTTTAAGCATTGAACCGGTTAATTTCGGTCATAGTCTTGTTATTCCGAAAGAACACTTTGTAGATTTGATTGATACTCCTGATGAGGTGGCATATCATATGGCCAAGGTGGCCAAACGCGTTGGCCATGCGCTCAAAGAGTCATTAATTGCAAGTGCATTCAATGTTGGTGTGAACAATGGGGCTGCTGCTGGACAAGTAGTATTTCATGCACATTGGCATGTTATTCCACGATACGAAACTGATGAGTTTACTAGGTGGCCAAAGAAGGAGTATGGAGAAGGTGAGTTCGCAGTAACAGGGGAGCAGGTGCGCGCAGCTCTTTCTGAACATTTTGTTGTTGGCAAAATTCATGACGACAATCGGCCTTGGCCAGTCACTGATGGAATTGTTGTCAGTGCAGAGGGTAAGATTCTTTTAACCAAGCGCAATATTGAACCAGAAAAAGGTCTTTGGTGTTTGCCCGGAGGTCATATTGATTATGGTGAGTCACCGCAAGATGCAATAGTTCGGGAGGTAAAGGAAGAAACAGGACTTGACGCAAATATTACTCAGCTGATTGGTGTGTATGGAGGCGCTGGTCGTGATCCTCGCGTCCGGGACCCTCGCGTTCGCGGCGACCCAGCG
>CAZKMQ010000038.1:8033-8253 GCA_964554065.1 uncultured Gammaproteobacteria bacterium
CAACTGTGTTTGCACTTGGAGTAAATGGCGGAGAGTTAGAGGAAAACACTGAGGTAAATGGATTTGGATGGTTTACAAGTGATGAGTTACCAGAAAATATTGGATTTGATCATCGTCAAATGATTGATGATTATTTTGAGAAACAAAACAAAAATTAATCTATGAAATATTTTGTAACCGGTGGTGCAGGTTTCATCGGGTCGAACTTTATTCATTATAT
>CAZKMQ010000039.1:0-8172 GCA_964554065.1 uncultured Gammaproteobacteria bacterium
AAAAAAGCCTTTTTGTCAAGGTTTGAACTTCTAAATTTAGATAAATTGTTGTAATTTGGCGAGATCTTGAAATTGTAATACACCACTAAAATAAGTTCTAACACCGTCCCATCGCCCCCGCATCAATACAAAATTACGTTTACGTGTTATAGTGAAATCATATATTCATAGATTATATTGGTGGTAATTTATTCGACACAAATCAACAAATAGTTTTTTAAATATGAAATACTTGTTAGTGGTATTTTTTGGTCTTATAATTTCACTTGCTGTCGCAGTAGCAACATATTTTATTACAAGTAATTTTTATGTAGGCCAGATCACCGATCTCTCACTGCGTCTAGAAGAGTATGAAAATCCAGTAAAAGAGATTGATAGTAAGTTTACAGATGAGCAGATACTTGAATTTGCATATTCAAATGATTACAATCCTCCGGAGAGTTTTTTTATTCCCGAAGTAGATCGAAACCCAGACTCAGACAAGTATAGGAACATCGAATATTACTGGGAAGAGGTGCAGGAGTATGATTTTACACGTTTTTCTTGTGCCAATGATTTGCAAGAAGCAGTAAGTCGTATTGAAAAAATGATACAAATAGGTTATGGCTCATCAGACTACCCTGTAACCGAGCATATTGCTGAAGAATTTTTTGAGAATGATATGTTCTTTCAGTTTGAGGTTGTGCGGGACCAAAATCCTTCTCCGAACATTAATCTACATAGAGTCTTTAAGTGTAATTATGTTAGTCAAATTGATTACTATCTTACCAGAGACACATTCGCATATGTAAATAATGGAGTGCAGCACATTGCAGAGTTTGCCAATGAGGATATGACAGAAGAGCGTGCTCAAAATGCAATGGATTTTTTGTTTTATGTAGTGGGGCGTGGAAAAATTGTGGATCATTCTATTGTTAAAGATCGTCAATACGTGAGTAATATTTTCTATGTTGTTAAAATTAACGGTGGTGATTGGGGTACTTGTGACAGCATAAATCTAAAAAAAGTAAAATTTACCATGAATATCTATACAGGTTCAGTGACGATGTACTTGGATCATGATCAGCAATCTAAGACCATAACCGGGGCATGTATTCCAAATCCTTACTCGTCAAGTGATGAATATTTTCAGTGATAATTGATTTTGGATAATAGGATTATGTGTAAGGCGAGTAACTAGTGAGCTATGCCAAAGTTAGATCCATCTTCTCCGCAAAAATAAAGACCACCAAAGGGTGGCTTTTGTGCTAATATAATATATATGAAAGATAAAGAACCGCGTAATTCAAAATCAGCTTATTTGTTGACAATATGTTAGAAGGCCTTAGATCACATGGTGATGTAAATTACGAGAGAGATTACAGTAGTCAATAGTTTTTGTTTTAAAGTAAGTTGAATTTACATCATATTTGATATAGGCTCGCATTGTTTATGCCTAAGAAAAATAGGAAAAGAAATAAAACAACGGTCAATAAGATGGTTGTCCACCCGGTCAAACTTTTGGTTGGTGTTACTAAAATAAATCTACAACATCTTGAGTTGTTATTTGTTGCAGTAGTATTGGTTATTACAGGTCTTATTTCAGATAAGGGGTCTGTGGAATGGCTTGGTGTTCTTGGTGTTTTATTAACTTTTGAGTATACGATAATTGCAAATCATCTTGGTGAGTTATATGGTAAAAAATCAAAAAAGCCTAGAGTTAACAAAAAGCACCCAGATTATCATGACAGGCTTTTGCTTTTTTATTACTTCAAAGAGGTTGTGTGGTTTTCGTACTTTATCATGCTCGGTGCCTGGTCAGCTCTTGTAGGGGTGGTTCTGTTCTTGTTGTACGCAGTTTGGAGAAGAGAATGGAGAAAATACCATGAAGTAAGCCATCTTGATTATATAGATTAACTCCTAGATTTTCCTAATTAGGAAGATTGTTTTGTTGATTGTTGTGAAAAAAATTAAAAAAGAAAATTTATGAGCAAAATGATAATAATTAACGGCCCTTGTGGGATTGGCAAATCAACTGTGGCTATTCGACTTCATGCAACACTGCCGTTGTCTTATATTGTGGATGTTGACGAGATTGGCGGAAAGATAAGTCATTACCAAGACTATGAAGAGGAGCGTTATGAATTACGAGAGGCTGTTGCATTTGCTACTGTTGATGCTGTTCTTTCTAAGAACCGGGATGTCGTTGTTGAAAAAATGATATTTCGTGATGAGGTTTTGGATTCATATTGTGATATAGGCAAAAAATACAACGCAGACATTACCGAAATTATTCTATGGGCAAGCAAAGAATTCGTTATGAAGAGGGCAAATAAGCGAGGATATCGAGAGGGTGGCACATTCACGCCTGAGAAGTGTGAAAGTTTCTGGGAGGCTATTAAGGACATAAAAAAAAGACGAGCAAATGCACATGTTATTGACGTTACTAAATTAGACGAGGATGCTGTTTTAAAAGCTGTTCAAATGATAATTATATGAAAATGAACAAATTAAGCAAACTAAAAAAGGGAGATAAGGTAGCTGTACTTTCTCCATCGTTTGCAGGTCCTGGTATGTTTCCAGAAGTGTATAAGCTTGGCTTAAAAAGATTGCGAGATGTTTTTGGTTTAGATCCAGTTGAGTACCCAACAACAGGCAAGCTTGGTGCTAGTACTGAAGAAAGAGCTAAAGACTTGATAAGCGCATTTGATAATCCAGAAATAAAAGCGGTTATATCTACGATAGGTGGGGATGATCAGGTTACATATATAAAAAAGCTTCCTGCTAAGCTCTTTATTGAAAACCCAAAGCCATTTTTTGGTTACAGCGACAATACACACTTGATGAATTTTTTGTGGCAAAATGGTGTGCCGTCATATTATGGAGGTTCAATAATGACTCAATTTGCGATGCAAGGGGAAATGGATGATTACACAGTTGAATACCTTAAGAAAGCTTTATTTGAGGTAGGTGAATTTGAATTAAAGCCAAGTGACACATTTAACGAGATCGGTTTGAACTGGTCTGATGTAGAAAATCTTACCAAACAAAGAGTTTACGAGTCTAATGAGGGTTGGTTTTGGGATTCGCCCAAAGATGTTAGTGGAGTTGTGTGGGGTGGTTGCCTAGAGTCTCTTGACGAGATAATGCGCCATGGTTTAGATTTGCCTTCACTAGAAGAATTTAAAAATGTTGTGCTTATAGCTGAAACTTCTGAAGAGATTCCATCTAGCGAATACGTATCGCGTGTTTTTCGTGCTTTTGGGGAGCGAGGTGTACTTAAGAGCGTACAAGCAGTTTTGGTTGGTCGTCCAAAATGTTGGGAGTTTGAAAAACCACATGAAAAAGCAGTCAGAGAAGAACATAGGTCACATCAGCGAGAAGTTATTGTTGAAATGGTGAGAAATTATAATAAGGATATTCCAATTGTACAAAACATGGATTTTGGGCACACTGATCCACAGATTCCATTGCCATATGGTATGGATCTAAGAATAGACGGGGAAAGCAAGCGTATCTTTTCACAATTTTAGTGAGAGCTAGTATAATAGAAAAACTCCTAATCTATAAGCTCTTCAGACAGTGTGTTAATAGTTACATCTTGACAAGATCTTCAAATTGTGTTATTATGCGGCTTGGTAGCGTGGCTAAGAAATGCATTATATATTGCATTTCCGCCAGTGCTAGCAGGAGGGGCAACATTATGAACTCTGCAGGGTTAAAACCCGCAAACGAAAAAGCTTAAATGTGCCATTGTAGGGATATGTCCCATGGTGCACGAAGGCTTTTTTTGTTTGCTAAATTTAGGTAAATAGTGGTATATACTCTTGACAAAATCACTCAAATGTGCTATAGTCATATCACGATGAAAGAGGAGTGCTACTGAACTTGGCACGCATAGTGAGTTCATCCGAGTCTGGGCGCGTTAGCCTAGACGTTAAACTCAAGAGGCAGGAACTTTCCTGCTGAGCTATAATGCAGAAACGGCCTCTGCACACACTCCTTGTCTTTATTGCTTTTGAAGGGATTCAAAAGACGCAACAATAAAGAGCAGGAAACTGCGAGTAGTGATATCGACGACGACTAGCAAAGGTAGTGAATAACACGTGTATTTGCAGCGTGCACCAACCTTTGGGACCCATCATGTGTCTACTGAGACGGGTTAGCCTGTGGCTGTCAGTGGTGCGGATCGATTGTCGACCGCATGAACTACAGCGCTGAGGCTTTACCAGCATGATGTGGACGGAGATTCTTAACTGAATCTCCGTCCTTTTAGTTTATTGACATTTTTGGTTTGGTGTGTTTAAATCACCCTAGTTTTGTCATTAGGAGGGGTCATGGACAAAAGAAAGAATCGATGGCGTGTGTATTTGGGCATGTTTCTATTCGGTTTGTACTTTCTGATTCTCGGCGCGCTGCCGTGGATTATCGGATTGGTTTACAGGTATGTGCTGTTTGGTTGGTTAGTTCAGAGAAGAACTGGATTCAATCCATTCAGTTGGGTTCCGCATGTATGGACCGGTGCTTTGTGGCATGGCTTGTACAAGAACGTCGTGCAAGTGTCTTTGGTTAAGGAAACACCTGAATGGCCGAAGATCTATCCTTCAGATCGGGTGTTGCTTCTTGCAAACCACCCTCGAAGTGTAGAGTGCGCACCAGCATACTGGATGTTTGCACATCATCTCTGGCCAGGACTTGGCTTGCTTGCGCAAAAGCGTAGGGTGGGTGCAATCATGGCTACCAAGAACAGCTGGTCGCCGATCGGCGGATTTCTTCATGTGATCGGCACGGCGATAATGATCAATCGCAAGAACCGAAGTGATGCGCTATATCGTGTTGAGCAGGATATCGGCCGTGTTTTTGTTGATGGCACGACTTTGCTTTTGCATCCAGACATGGGTAGGCCTAAGCCTGAATCCATGGTGGCAGACCATGCGAAATTCCCTGAACATTCATCATGGCTTGTGCACACACGACAGCCGAGAATTGGGGCACTGCATACAATCCTTCAGGCATTGCGTCAGGATGATAGTTCTGTTCGCATCATTGATGTAACGTGGGGGTTTGGTCTTCCAGGTCACACAATGGACCAATGGTATAACGCCATTGGAAAGAGGTTCTTCGTACACGCTCAGGAAGAATCCTTGGAAGATATTCCTGAAGATGAAGAAGAGCTCAAAGCATGGATCAACAATCGTTACCGCAGAAAAAACATCCAGCTGGAGATGTGGGGAAAGCTCAACGGATCACAGACTGAACACAAGTTTGAATTTCTGGATCTGCTAGCTACAGATTAGTACAAAACCAAACACATAAAGCTTTGAGAAATATACAACATCTTTTTTGGTTGTGGAATGTCATCTCAAAGCTTTTTCTTTTTGCCAAAACCACATAAATTGCTATACTTTCAGCACTATGTATGACTACGCTGTAATCATTCCATGTTTTAATGAATCGCAAATTTTGCCGCAGACCTACGCGGCTATTGTTAATTTTTTTCAAAAAGAAAACTGGCGCAACACACAAATCGCCGTGGTGTTTGTAAATGATGGAAGTGAGGATGATTCACATGCAGTTATTCGTGGTTTTCCACAACAGCCGGATGAACATTTGCGAGTAGCGGCGTTGTCGTATCAAAAAAATAAGGGAAAGGGATTTGCAATTCGCCATGCAGTTCGAACGGTTCGCGCGCAACATTATGCATTTATTGACGCGGATTTGGTTTTTCCGTTGGAAACTTTGGAGCAAATGTACACCGCACTTCAAGCTGATACGAATTTAGTTATTGGCCAGCGTAAATCTGCAGATCATCCATCGTTCTACGCGCGATTTCGTTCATTTGTTTCGCGCAAGTTGCAGCGGTTTGTTGCGGCAGTTGTAGGAGTTGGTTTTATTGATACACAATGTGGGGTCAAAGCTTTTGATAAAAAAATAGCCGAAGACGTTTTTCCACAACTACAAGAAGATCGCTTTGCTTTTGATGTTGAACTTATATTAGCTGCGCGCAAAAACGACCATCGTATTGCACCGCATCCAGTTACGTTTAGCTACAATCTAAACTCAAGTGTTACCACTAAGGACGGCTTGCAATACATTGTTGATATTTTGAAACTTTCCCGTCGAAAATAGCACGAAGCTGTGGTATAATTGCGCCATGCAACTTTTTCATACGTACCACCAAAATAAATTGCACAAACTCATGCATTCCGAGTTTTGGTTGTTTGAGTCCTCAGTTTGGCTGCATGTTTTTGCGCGTTCATTGATAGCAGTATTTATTCCTGTGCTATTTCTGCTCAATGGTTTATCACTTGGCGACGTTGTTTTGTTCTATTTCATGTACTGTTTAATTGATGTGCCGTTTAATTTTGTGGCGCGTGCATTATTACAAAAAATTGGTGCACGCTGGGTAATTATGCTTGGGACAATAGCTCTTATTGTCTTTTTTGTTTTGTTTTACCAGTTGAACTTTACCCCATGGATGCTGTTCTGGTTGGCGTTTGCAAGCGCGGTGTATGACACGTTCTATTGGGTGGGGCACATATATGTATTTATTGAAAGCAATAATACCAATAAGCGCAGTTCTGGAAAAAGCACAAGTATCTTCTATATCGTTCGCATGCTTGCAGGTATTGCAGCACCAATTATTGGTGCGTTGATTTTGATTTTTGTGAGCGAGCATGTGCTTATTACAATTAGTATTGCTGTGTTGCTTTTGTCTATGGTGCCGTTATATAAGATGAAGCACATGCACAATAAGCCTATTAAGCCAGGAATTCCATTTAAGAAATTTTTTAAAGAAAAAATTGAAAAGCGAAGTTATCTTTCGATGTCATTATTTTCATTGCATAACTCAGCTGAGGGAGTATTCTGGCCGTTATTTATCTTCACGGTATTTGGCACGATCGAGTCTGTGGCATATTTGCCTGTAATTGTTTCAATCACAACGGTATTGTTCACGTACTTTGCTGGAAATATTAAAAAAGGCGATAGAAGTAAGATGATAGCAATTGGTGCAGTGCTTATTGCCATGACATGGTTGTCGCGGTTCACAACAGATAATCAAATATATTACTATGTAAGCGTTTTCCTAATTGGTTTGTTTAGCATTTTGATCGCTGTTCCTCTTGATAGTGATTTGTTCAGTCGTGGAAAGAAGCTAGATTCGCTCAATGCCGCGACATATCGTAATACTGCATCCATGGGTGTGAAGTGTTTGTTGTATGGTGCGTTGCTAATCTTGCTTAATGTGTTTAATGTTAGCTTTATTATTGCTATTGTTGCGTTATTTGGTTTGCTTTTGCTTAATGCAGCAGCTGTATATGGGGGGCGAGCGAGCGAGGGTTGACAAAATCGATTATCTGTGCTATTATGCCTCGTCAGTTTGAACGAGGTTTTTTTGACCTCGGGCTGGCGTGCAACAAGTACCTTCAGGAGGGAAACATGCCCAACGGAAAAAGAGGAACGTACCAAGATCACATCGCCAGACGCAAGGCTCTGAAGCGTAAGGCGAGCAAGAGCAACTCCGGTCGACTCGAGTGGGTCGGAGGAGTCCTCTACAACATGGACAGTCCCCGCGATGAGAACGGTGTTCCGAGTCGCGTCTCGGACATCCCCGTGGTGAAAAAGCCTGGTGCCAACTACTCTGAGGCAGAGGCCGGTTGGAAGCAGGGCAAAAAGGTGTCCAAGCGTTCACCGGGCGATGTCAGATACCGTAGCCGGTACGGGTACTAGGAGGAACATCAGTTAACCAAAAACGCCGCCAGTTTAAATACTGAGCGGCGTTTTAAATTTTACTTTACTGCTTCAACTACTTTCTGAAATACATCTGGGTGATCTTTCGCCAAAGTAGATAGTACTTTGCGATCAAGTGCAACAGACTTTTTCTTTAGCGCATCAATGAAAGTGCTGTATGTCATGCCGTGTTCGCGAACTCCTGCGTTTATACGAGTTGTCCACAAGCGGCGCATTACGCGTTTCTTTTTTTTGCGATCGATATACGCGTGTTGGCCAGCCTTAAGTGTTGCGGTCTTAGCAAGCTTGATCAGTTTTTTTCTGCCCCATTTGTATCCTTTGGTAGCCTTGAGTATTCGGGCGCGCTTTTTCTGGCGAACCGTACCTCGTTTAACTCTAGGCATATGGAATTGCTTTATTAATCACATCACGCTTTGCTTCGCTCATCTGTCCATCGCGACG
>CAZKMQ010000040.1:0-8160 GCA_964554065.1 uncultured Gammaproteobacteria bacterium
TTTGTATAAAACATGTTACAACTTGTCTCGGTATTCGTACACACTAGTAAGTTTGCACCGGTAGGCGCACCAGAACTGTCTAATTTTCTAAGATTAACATTACCACTAGTAAGCAACCCAGTTGCTGATGTAGTTGCCATTGGAATATCCTCACTAAAATCAATAACAAGAGAACTGTTAGTCCCTATATTCGTTGCACCAGAAACTGGAGATGTTGCCACAACCTTTGGCTTTGCGTTATTTGATGAGTTTGTATCAAACTCAGAAGTTGTAAAAGTGTAAGTTGCATTTGATGCAAGCGCATTACCAGCTAAATCAGTCACTCCAGTTGTAATTGTAAGTGTATATGATGAATCTTTTTCTAATGTAGTTACGCACTGCACCTTATCAGATCGATTTGGAAAATTAACCGGATCACTCTGCAGTATCATTATCTGGGTACACAGGTTCGAACCAGTATTGTCCTTTTTCAAATATATGTTTGTGGTATTTGCTGTTGAAGCGAGAACTGTTTCAGAGAAAATACGTTCTACAAATGCTTGCACTGGAATACCACTTCCGCCATCATTTGGCCCACCGCCAACAATAGTTGGTGCAGTTGCATCTCCAACAACAAAGCCTCCTGCTGTTGATGCAGTGACTGTAGGGTCAGTACCTGAAGTTACAATACCACCTACAGGAATAGTCGCACTAAAAGTACGAAGCTGTTGAAATGGTGTGCTTGTTGCTTGAAAAACTACAAAGTACACGTCACCATCGGCAAGTGTTGGTGGTGTAGCTGTTGAAATTGTCACGGTATTAGAACCGTATACTGTTCCGGAGTTTAGCGTAACAACACCAGCAGCATCACTAGATGAGTCGAACAAACCATCTGCATCCTGATCTTTTACCAAAATGATACCGCTTTCATCATCGCCAGTACCAAGAGCCTTAAGAACGTTGGATGTATTCTTTGTATTATCAAACTCAGCATTAGTTAAAGTACCAAAGTCTAATTGAATACTTGTTAATGTCTGTGTTGCTTCCCCACTTCCGAAAGTTATAGCATGCGCTGCTGCCATTTCACCAAATGCAATTGAACCACCAGCACTTGCTGTAATACCAAAAGTTGCCGCATGCGCTTGCTGAATAAGCGCCGGCATAAATAATGAAACACCCATGCTCCACACTGTGGTTGCAAGAACAAGTGTCCAAATACTTACTTTTTTGATTCGGATAGCGAATGACATATAATTATTCCCTTCTTTTGTATTATATTTGGCTCCAAAAACCTATTTATGCTATCTGTGTCCCGAATTTTCTGTAAAAGAAAGTTTATTTTTGTTTTTGTTTTTGTTTCAAACAAAAAACTCGGTTCGCAAAATTGCGTGACCGAATTTTCCTCTTCTCTGTGACTATAATAACACATTTTTTCGAAAAAGTCAAGTTTCTAAATAAAAAAATGTAAATTTAGCACTTGTGCACTTTTTGTATAAAAAAACTAAAGTGTGATATAGTGGAAAAGGAAGAATTTTCTTCCAACCACAACGTAAGGGGGACGCGTTTTGGATCAAACTCACTCCAAAAGCCGCACGTGGGCACCACCAGGCTCATCAGTTGGTGCTTCAGTGATGCAATGTAGTTGCGGACGGTTCTGTACCGGCCGTACACCAAAGCATCGACGCAAAGGGTACGTACCGAAATGCTCGTCATGTCGGTTCATTCCGAAAGCAATGCTCGTAAACCAAGACGAGCGCGCGGCATTTATCAAAAACCTGAAGCTTGGCCAGGCTGCTTAGCCTGATAAGGAGGAAAAAACCAAAGCTTCACATCATCTTGGTGACACAGCCTATTGGCTTGTAGTTACCACCATTATTGCTTACGTGATAGGATATATGTTTCTGCCAAAAATTCGAGAGGCTGGAGACATGTTTCAAGAGCATGCTGAATCAGTTGTGCAAGAACTTAGTTTCGAGATAAGCTCTGCATTTCAGCTGACACCAGCGCGCACTCAACCTATCCAAAGCCCTGTACCTGAGACGCAGGGGATCCAGGTTTCCGAAAATGAATACCAATTTCCATTTTAGTGGTCCGGTCGAGTCCACAACAGCTCTCCTCGACCGTTCATCTGTAATACGATGAACGGTCACATTTTTTCAAAAAGCATTCCTAGCAACCCCCTATCCGGGGGTTGCTAATATAGTGATAGCGCCAGTTTTGTGCTATGATTTGAACAGATTAACCCTTAAAATTATGAAAGAAATTAAAGATATTCTTCGCTCACTTGGACTTTTAGACAGTGAAGTAAAAGTTTATATGTCAGGCCTTAAGCACGGCGCTGGCACAATACTTGATTTTTCCAAAAAGACTCGCCTATCACGACAAGCAGTATACACAGCAATTAACGCACTTGTTGAACGTGGATTGATATCAAGTACTTTGCGCGGGAAAAAAAAGTTCTTTGCGTCTGAGCATCCTAGACAACTACTTGCATATGCTAAGCGATATAGCCAAGACTTAGAAGCTAAGGTTGGTGAATTAAAACACATGGTTCCAGAATTAGCGCTACAAATGGGTGGCGACCGTCCAATTGTAAAATTGTTTGAAGGAAGAGAAGGACTAAAAGCGATTGTTGAAGAGAAGGCAAAAACACATTATACAGACTCGTATGAAATTACTGATGTAGATGCGTTGTATCAAATTTTTCCACCAGAAGAACTTGCTCCAATGCGCAAAAAATTAAAACGCAGGGGCGTAAGCGTTCATGGACTATACTCTGGCTCAACAAGTGAAAAAACTCTCAGCGGGAAGCGTGTAATGCTCGGTAAAGAATATAGTGATTTTAAATCTGATATTGCTGTGTACGGTGACAAGATAGAGATGGTCACCTTTGAAGGAAAAATGTATTCTCTTATAATAGAAAGTAAACTTCTTGCTCGTACTATAACTATTCTCTTTGAACTCGCACATAAAGGCATCTCAAAAAAATAAAAAAAGACCGGGACAGCTGCGCACACGTTAATGCACACAACCGCCCCGACTGGTCTTCGCACCCCGAGAACTCAGGGCACTCGTGAAATCTCAACCGCCTCCCATCGTTTCCCCCTTGGTTGTCAGTAGCATGTTCGGTAACGTTCGATCTATTTCCAACCTCTCATGATTTTGAAACAGTCGACTTAACTTTTTTATTCCGAACTCGCTCGCCGTACCAAGTTGTGATGGTAGTCGCTTAAACTCACTATTTCACGTGGGTGCAGAATGCACCGCACCGCGCCTGCCAGTTGGCAGTAGTGACGTAAGTCACCTCCTCAACAACAGTTCGTGTTTTGACTAGCCACCATCCATAGCGTCCTCCTTTTTTTGTGATTGAACTGCTGCAAATGTACCATATTTTTACTAATTTGTCAAGTTAGAACTTTAATTTACTATAAAAACCGCCGCAACAGGACCAACTAAATACCTACCTCTAACGGCATAAAATATCGTTATTTTAGCTAAATTGAGACATTTCACAAAGGTGCGTAAACTAAGCACTTGACAGATTTTGCAATATGTGGTATTGTCTTCTCAGTGCTTGTCGTTAGCATTATGCTAGGCTCATGAGGAGAGGAGCAAGACAGGAGAGTGTGGGGGAAATAATCACATTTTTCCAACTGTGATTATGATGAGGAGGGCATAGTCTTTTCAAAAACCGCCTTTTGGGCGGTTTTTGATTAAATTATACAAAAAGAGTTGACAATTTCACCTAGATATGGTATCCTCTGCTCGTAATATGATTCCATTATAAAGAATAGAGTCGAGTATATCTTTTTGGAGTACCCATTACATGTAACAAATTAGTTCAAAAACATGACAGGTAAAATCAAACGCCTCATGGATAAGGGATACGGTTTCATCGAATCTGATGAAGTTGAAAATGACCTTTTCTTCCATGCTAAAGAACTTTCAGAAGATGTTGACTTCAACAGTCTTCAGGAAGGTCAAGCAGTCACTTTTGAGGTTGAAGAAACTCCAAAAGGTATGAACGCTGTAAACGTACAACTTGCGTAAGCGTTCTTGCTAGATAATCATAAAGCCGCCCATACGTGGGCGGCTTTTGAATAATTCAAAAAAATTTATCGTGGAGAATATTTAGTAAGATAAGCACTTACCAAATCATCCTTTACGTCACAATTAGCCGCATTAAGCATAACCATAACATTTCCTGATGGCCAAACGTACATGCAAGAATTATTATTGGATGCATCTCTACGATAATTCACATTACCACCTAGAACAGAAACGGCACCAAATCCTTGTCCATCTCCTGCTTCATCTTCTAGCATAAATTGAACATATTGATTAATATCTTGAGAGCTTGCGCCAGTATATACTACTACATCTACACTATGAGAGGCACTGGTGTATTGAGCGTAATCAGTAGTAAATGATACGCCTGAGCTATTTTTGTCTATGCCTGATTGCACAGGTCCATTGAATGAATATTTTCCAACATTTTTTTCAATAGCAGTTGATGCTGAAATACAGCCTGCACCAATAAATAAAACTGACACGAGTAATAATATATTTTTCATATACCACATGATTAATAATACCTGTGTAACTAGTGTACCAAGATCTACTGAATTATAAAACAAAAGAACAACCAAGATGGCTGTTCTTTTCTTTTTGGAGCAGGTAGCGGGAATTCCGCCTCGCGCTCGCTTCCGCTCGGACTTCGTTGTCCTGGGCACCAAGCAATCTTACGCCAGCTCAGATTGCTTGTCTTTCACCTGCGCTCGTCGCCAGTCGCTTCTGGCTCCTCACTTGGTTCACTCGTGCCCGTTCGATTCCCTCACCAACTTACCGCAAAAAGAAATAATACCCTTGCAAGGGTATTATTTGTTTTTGGAGCAGGTAGCGGGAATCGAACCCGCATCGTCTGGTTGGAAGCCAGAAATAATAAACCATTATACGATACCTGCGCTCGGACAAACATCCTTTAGCGGACATTCATCACATCGCGGCCGACGCGCTTTACAAACCGCTCGGCCATGAAGAATCAAATATTCATTAATGTTGAGCCAATCGTTTTGCTCAACAATTTTTTCTAATTCAGTGGAAATTGTATCAGGATTTGTCGCATCGGTCAAGCCAAGTCTTTTTGCCAACCGCTTCACATGAGTGTCTACAGCCACACCTTCTAACTTACCAAATGCCTTTGCCGTCACAAGAGATGCTGTCTTTTTTGCCACACCTGGAAGCTCAAGCAATTCATCAACGGTTTGAGGTACTTTTCCGTCATATTTTTCAACAAGCAACTGCCCAATCCCCTTCAGATACTTTGATTTGGATTTATAAAAACCAGTGGACTTAATATCCACCTCCAATTCTGAAGGATTTGCATCAGCATAATCCTGCGCGGTTTTATATTTCTTAAACAAAACCGCAGTAACCATATTCACCCGCTTGTCCGTACATTGCGCAGACAAAACCGTTCCAATTACTAGCTCCAAGGGATTGCTCCAATGAACATACTGGTCATCGTTGTGTGTGTAATTTTTTTTCAAAATTTCTAAGACTTTCTTGGCCTGATCTTTCTTATTCATATATCACCAGTATATCCCCTTGAGCCGCAGCGCACAAAGGTGGTAAGGTACACCTGTTAATTCGTAAAGAGAATCATATGGCATCAATTGTATTTGATATTGAAACTATTGGCAAAACTTTCAGCGACCTTGATCAGGACATTCAGGACTACTTATTAAAATATGACAAAACCGATGAGGAGCGCGAGGCTAGCAAAGGCAAACTAGCGCTGTGGGCACCAACTGCTGAAATCGTGACCATTGCAATGCTTAATCCTCGAACAGGAAAAGGTAAATGTTATTTCCAAGATGGCGGAACAGGTGTGGATGATTTTGAGGAAAATGGCGGAGAGTTTGTAACAGGAACAGAAAAAGAAATTCTGGAAAAATTCTGGGATGATCTGCAACACTTTGATCAGGTGATTTCATTTAATGGTCGTTCATTTGATGGACCAATGCTAATGCTTCGCTCTGCCATGCTTGGTGTGAAGCCTACAAAAAATCTTGTTCCCTATCGCTACGATTACAAACAGCATTGCGACTTGCTTGACCAACTAACATTTTATAGTGCGTCACGAAAGTTTAATCTGGATATGTACACACGCGCATTTGGCATCACAAGTCCCAAAGAAGGCGGCATGAGTGGCGACAAAGTTGGTCAGGCTTATGCTGATGGTAAGTATGTAGAGATCGCGCAGTACTGTTGGGGTGATGTGATCGCAACCGGTGAGTTATTCAAAAACTGGGAAGCAAACTTACGATTTTAGTCGCATGAAAAAGCACCACATTACATCACAAATGTTCTACCAGTATGAATTCTGTCCGCACTGGATCTGGTTTGATAACTTTGGAGACCAAAAGAAAAAAGGAGAGCTCAACGAGCTCTTCTTAAAATTACTTGAACAGGGTGTGGCGCATGAAGAAGATTACATTAAGGACAAATATTTTGAGGAAGTTCCGATTACTCATGATAGCGCTGCAGTTGAAACTACTTTAGATTTGATGCGCCGCGGCGTGGAAACCATTTACCAAGGTGAGTTGCGAGGTGAAGTTGATGGCAATGATTGGGTTGGTCGTCCGGATTTGTTAGTACGCAAGCGTGGCAAGTCTGACTTGGGAGATTTTCATTACGAAGCGGTAGATATTAAAAGCGGAAAATCTCTTAAGAAAGTTCACAAGATGCAGCTGACGTTTTATTCCATTTTATTGGAGCAGATTCAAGGCATTTTTCCAAAAAAAGCCGCGATCATAAATTTGAATCACGAGACTTTGGAATTTTCTCCAAAAGAATTTCGTAGAAAATTTAATGAACGCAAAAAAATAATTGAAAAAATATTAGACGGTGAAAAACCTGAACTTGTTCTGACACGTATGTGTTTGCAAGGACCATGGAAAGAAGAATGTAAAGCCCAAGCTGAAAAAGCAAATGACATTTCTCTTTTATATAATGTTGACCGCCGCGCATTAAGTCTTTTGCGCAAAGCCGGAATTAAAACCGTTGATGATGCAGCGCTTGCAGACATAGATTCTCTGCCAAAAATACCTTTCATGAATCACGACCGCCTAGAACGCATGATAGTTCAAGCGGAATCTTTATCACATGGAGAAACCAGAGTTTTGAAAACTCCGGAAATCCCAGAAGACGGTTTACTGCTTCATTTTGATATTGAAGGCGACCCTTTGCTGGGTGTTGAATACTTATTTGGTTTTTTGGATGAAAAAACAGACAAATACTCATATTTTATAGCTGAAAAACCTGAAGACGAGAAAAAAATGTGGAAACAGTTTTTAAAATGGTTGAAAACTTTGCCTGATGAGTACACAGTGTACCACTATGCACCGTACGAAAAAAGCCGCATGACAACAATGGAAGAAAAATACGGCGGATCAAAAGAACTGGATCAATTTAAAGAAAATCTTTTTGATCTCTTTGCGGTAGTTAAAGAATCAATTGTGTTTCCATTGTGTTTTTATTCTGTAAAAGACATTTGCAAACACCTTGGATTCTTCTGGAGTCACAAAAAAGCCGGTGGCGCACAAAGTATTTTTTGGTATGAGCAATGGCTTGAGTCTGGTGACCGCAAAATACTAGAAGATATCATCCAATACAATGAAGATGATGTGCGAGCAACTGTGTTTTTGAAAAAATGGCTACAAGATCAATATGCATCAGGACTCTCACACAAATAAGATCGTAGCTATACTCCCCAACATACGCTCAGGCCATAATGTTGGTGCTTTTTTTCGTACTAGCGACGCGATTAGTGTGAATAAAATGTATTTGGTGGGGTGGACACCAGAACCGGGACAGATACAAGTAGACAAAGTTTCACTTGGTGCTGAAAAAATTATTCCATGGGAACGATTCAACACACTCGCACCATTAATTAAGAAGTTAAAGGCTGACGGCTACCACATTGTTGGTCTGGAAAAAACAAAATCAAGTATTGACTATCGAGATTGGAAGCCACAATTTCCTTTGGCAATTATTGTAGGCGGAGAAGTAACTGGCATGTCTCGTTCAGCATTAAGCCACTGCGACACCGTAGTACACCTCCCAATGCTTGGCCACAAAAAATCACTCAATGTTTCTGTGGCGTTTGGCGCGCTGGCG
>CAZKMQ010000041.1:0-1313 GCA_964554065.1 uncultured Gammaproteobacteria bacterium
GAAGTCAGTACATGTAATGCAATACTCAATAAATGATATGCGGCTGGTGCCTTCCCAAACATCACGAACATGCCACTCATCACAAACGTAATTAACGGACGATACGACCCAGCTGCTTGCTCACCAGTATAATTACCAAACAAATAATTCGGAAACTGCGCATCACGACCAATCAACAACCAATCAAAACTATCAGAAACAAAAAAATTATCCACCATCGGATAAAAAATTGCCAAACCAAGCGCAACCAGAAGCATAAAGAATAATCCTGGTTTTATGTACCGTGCCAGTTTGTAGACAAGTTCGTTCAAATCTCGTTTGTTAATTTTGCAAAAATAGGATCAGTGAATGTGTCAGGTTTGTACTTGATTATTGCTTCAACGTTTCGCTTACAATACTCAAGCTGTTCGTTATTTTGCGTTTTTGTGTAGTGCTCAATACTGTCTAAAATATCTGCGGTCTTTATAATCAAAGCGTCTTCTCCGCAAGCAACACAGCGTTGAATGAGTTCATTTGTTTTTTCTTGTGGATCAGCAATAGAATCATCTTTTGAATTTGCTTTGATCAATCGCACAATTTTGTCTCCAAATTTTTCTTTAACCGCATCCTCAGTAGTATCTGAAAATTCAAATACATCATGTAACAGTGCCGAGGTAACTACTTCATCAGTATATCCATTTTTCTCCAAAAACGCGCCAACACGTAATGCGTGTGGTATCAATTCTTTTCTTGGCAGTCCTGTACCAACAGGAATAACATCATGTAAAAATTGTATAATCCGTCCGAATTTTTTTTCCATAACTTAAACAAAAACCCAATGCCGATACAACACAAAATTCCACGAAACCGCAATTGCACTCAATGCAACTTTTGCAAACAAGCGATGTACATCAAAAATATCAACAGCAATCCACAAGAACAACAAATTAAATGTAAAATTACACCCCAGCAAAGTAACATACCGCACCAATTGCTTGTGCACCTTTTCACTATCTTCTTTTTTAAACGACCATGTCCGATTAGCAAAAAAGTTAAACAAAATCGAAAGCGCAGAGAAAATTGCAGCTCCACTCAAATAATAAAATCCAAACACACTATACCAAACCCAGAAACCACCAATGTCTATAAAGGCGCTAGTCCCTCCAACTATAACATACTTGCTAAACGCAACACGCTGCTTCCAATAGTAATGAATAATACGTTTAACCATGCTATTTATTTGCCCCAACAGTTGCCTTGATGCGCCGCACGCCGGCACTGCAAGACTCCTCCTTAGTAATTTTGAAAGACTCTAACTCAGACGTGTTATGCAC
>CAZKMQ010000041.1:1324-8128 GCA_964554065.1 uncultured Gammaproteobacteria bacterium
AACTGAATACAACCCATTTTCATCATCACCTACAAAATACACCTTCAATTTATTTCCCAGGCTTGCGTATTTATCATCAAAATATCCGATTGCGCCACGCTCTTTTGCTTTCTCTGGTGTCACCTCCTCAAAATAAACCGGCAATGCCTTGTTAATTTGATCATTCACCATATCTTCAACCTGCTGTTTCTGCTCATTAGTCATTTTTGCGTCATAATTAAAATCAAACCGCAATCGCTTTGGTGTGATATTACTTCCCTTTTGCTCAATGTCCTCACCCAGGATATTTTTCAATGCTTTGTGTAACAAATGTGTGGCTGTATGCAATCGCAAAGTTTCCGCGCTATGATCTGCGAGTCCTCCAGTGAATTTTTGTGCAGCACCAGCACGTGATGTTTCTTGATGTTTTTTAAACTCATCATGAAAAACCTCATGATCCACCGATTGTCCATATTCAATTGAAACTTCTTCGGTCAACTCTAAAGGAAATCCATATGACTGATACAAATCAAATGCATCCTCGCCAGTAATTGAACCTTTTTTGTCCCAAACTTTCTGCAACTCTTTCAAGCCTTTTTCTAATGTTTTTTCAAACTTAGTAACTTCTTGGCCAATGATTTTTGTAATATGTTTTTTCTCTGCATCCAAATAATCGTACAGCGATTCAATCGGTGCAGTAGTTTTCATCGCAACTTCAACAAGAAACTCTTTGCTATCCTCTATTCCCAAACGACGAGCATGACGAACACTACGACGAATGAACCGACGCAAAATATATCCCTGATCTTTGTTACTCGGCTCAATCCCATCGGCGATAATCATTGCTGATGCGCGCATGTGATCCGCTATAACTCGCTGCGAATGTTCATTCGTGTCACTATTTGCTTTAGTTTGCTCAACTATATATTCCATTGCACCAGCAAACAACTCGGTTTCATAAATAGTTTTCAAACCACCAAGCGCAACCAAAATTCTCTCAAGCCCCATCCCAGTGTCCACATTTTGCTGTGCAAGCGGCTCATAACCTCCATCTGCTTTTTTGTTATATTGCATGAAAACATCATTCCATATCTCAACCCAGTTATCATCTGATGGATCGTACACTTCAGGCGCATTATCTTCACCCACCCAATAGAACATCTCGGTATCTGGCCCACATGGCCCGGTTTGCCCAGCCGGCCCCCACCAATTTTCCTCACGGTCTAAATATGCAATACGCTTTTCTGAAACACCAAGCTCTTCCCAGAATTTTGCAGAAATTTCATCTTTTGGAATTTTTCCTTCACCTTCAAAAACAGTAAACGCGAGTTTTTCTTTATCAATCCCCAGCTCTTTAGTCAAAAACTCAAAACTCCACTCAATAGCTTCTTTCTTAAAATAATCACCGAGCGACCAATTCCCCAACATGGTGAAAAAAGTATTGTGCGTATCATCCCCAACCTCATCAATATCTCCAGTGCGAATACATCTCTGGTAATTCACCAAACGCGTACCAGCTGGATGTTTTTCCCCCATTAAATATGGTACCAAAGGATGCATACCAGCGGTAGTAAAAAGGACTGTTGGATCGTTTTCAGGAATCAATGAGGCAGAGCTGATTTGCTTATGACTCTTGGACTCAAAAAACCTAATGTATTTATCAATAAGTTGTTGTGCGGTCAGTGACATATGGTGTAATTGTAGCTGCATTGACACGTTTTTGCAATATTGATACTGTTGACCCGAGGCGAGAACTGGCCACAATCGCATTTACCCTCCTGCAGCTTGGAATGAATCTAAAGGCTGTGTGGCAAATGGCATGTTGACCGTGTGGAATGAAAAAGCTCTTGGTAAACGGAGCCCCTCAGCGCAGTGCAGCCTGAAGCCGCGTTTTCTAACGATTTCGCGGCTTTTTTATACCTTAATTTAGCCAAAATATGGTAATTTAGGCACAGATCACTTGACAAAACAGTCAAAGTGTGCTATTATACAACTTCACTATTACGTAGACATTAGCACAAGAACCCGAGCAAAGGGCCGGGCATGTGAAGACAAAAAGTCACGTACAAGGTGAACCAAACGCGGGTACCTAGCGTCGGAGCTGATCTGAGCCACCAGATCAGATACCCACTCCAAAATGGCAGGGTCGTACGTCGCGATCGTACGTCGCTGTCGTGGTAAGGGGAACTACTCAATAAATCAAGTCTTATTGGCTTGGTGGAGAGAGGCGGGGGCGTCTTTCGTGAGTGGTGACGGGGTCAGGTAAGCTCAACAGCGAACCTGACCTTCTTTTTTTACATAATAACTCCCCCACCCAGACATTCAGTATCCGAATACAATACAGCAAATTGTCCCGGTGTTACGCCCCATTGCGACTTATCAAATATAATTTTATCTGGTTTAACCTGCGCTTTTACCAATGCACCTCGATGTCGCAAGCGCACCAAACACTCCTTTGCCGGCTCAGCAATCCAGTACAGATCCTCAATCTGTGCTTCTTTTTTTAGTAAAAGTTCACTTTCGCGATGCGCCACTATCAGCCGATTACGTTCAAAGTCTTTTTGCGCAACATAATACGGATCTGCCCCACCAGCCTGTGTAAATCCATGGCGCTGACCGATCGTATAAAATGGCAAACCCTCATGCTCGCCCACATGCTTGCCATGTTCATTTACCACTTCACCTGGTTGAGGCTTAATTTCCTTTTGCAAAAATTCCTTGATAGACACTTCACCTACAAAACAAATCCCCATACTTTCTTCCTTGTCTTTAGTTGGCAAATTCAACTCCGCAGCTTTTGCGCGTACTTCTTTTTTTGTTAAATCTTTAAGTGGAAACAACGCGTGTTTCAATTGTTCTTGTGTCAAACGATGCAAAAAATATGTCTGATCTTTCCCTTCATCTTTTGCGCGCAGCAAATGACCATCTCGCACACCGGCATAATGCCCGGTCGCAACATGATCACATCCCAATTGTTGTGCCGCCTGCATGAAATACCCAAACTTCATATATTGATTACACAGCACATCAGGATTTGGCGTTCGCCCTTTTTTATACTCTGCAATCATGTAATCGTACACATGCTTGCGATATTGTTTTTCAAAATCAAAAAAATGTAGCTCAATTCCTAATTGTGCCGCAACACGCCCAGCATCACGATAATCCTGTTTCCATGTACACACGCCAGAATCATCTTTTGGTGATGACCAATTTTTCATAAAACCACCGATCACATCGTGACCTTGTTCCACTAATAAAGCGGCGGCGACTGAAGAGTCAACGCCACCGCTCATACCAACTAAGATTTTTTTCGGTTGGGCTGTCATATGCATGCATTGTACACAATTAGAACGCCCAGTCAAGCATGCGATGTTTCAAAGTGCGATATGGCTCAACTGCAAATGCGTGAATACCCAACTCCTTGGCAGATTTCCTAATATGATTATTTAGTTCCCACAAATATTCAATTTCCATTGCTTTTGCTTTTTCTGTTTTTGCCCACAACCCACGCGATTGCACACTACGTGTTATGGTATTTTTACTATTGGCGTAAAGCACTGATACTTTCAAACCGCGCACATTCTTTTTTATTCGTGCCAACTGCACTGGCATAAGATTCACACCTTCAATTAGTACACCGCGTTTCACTACTGCCGGATTATCATGAACGAATTTTCGCACTACTGGAGCAACTTCACGCGCTTCAGTTTCAACATGAGTAATAAATTCCCTATATGAATGATCAAAAAAATACTCTTCAGGGTCCTTAGATAGAAAAAAATGCAAACCAGGATGTGTCTGCTTATTGGTTACAGCCCTAATAATTCTGCGCATGTTATCCGCAGACATATAATCTATATGCAAAGCACGCGCCACTGCTCGCGCTACGGTGCTCTTACCTATTGCTGGCGCCCCTCCTATTAAAATCGTTGGTGCGACACTCTTTTTAGTCATAATTATACGTAACGACGACCTTCTCCGTAATCCTCTTTATCATCATCCTTTGCTGCAACATTTGTTGATGATGTGTTCTGTGAACCATCATCAGACTTTTTCTTACGCTTACGCTTGCGCTTTTTCTTTGCATTCTGATCACTATCATCACTTTGCTGCGGCTTTGTGTCATCAGTAAGAAGCTCAAGCTTCATACCTTTTTCATCTGGATCAGAAACAACAACAATCTCATCTTTTATATCAGTAGGCTTTTCAGGTACAGATTCCTTATCTTTTTTCTTTCCTTTGTTCTTCTTAGCTTCCTCAAGAATCTTAAGTGCCTCTGGTGGTGGAGGTGGTGCTGGCTTACCATCTTGCTTATCTTTCATGGCATCAGGATAGCAATCGCGACAATATGTTGGCCTCTTTCCATCAGGAGGAAACGGCACATCAGTCATGTTCAAACATCGCCAGCACTGCGCCTTATATTGATGACGATCTTCTTTTTTAATATCAGCCTCTTTCACTTTAGGCTTCTTACCGCCTGGACCAGACTCGACATACTCACCAATATCTGCCATACCAGACCACTTCAGAATCATTTCATCAATCTCTTGAGATGGTCGTCCATACCTCTCACGCGAAACCTTAATAACTTTATCTGCATTTCCAGTTGGTGAACCAATTGGAGGAAGTGTTGCAGCACTAAACGGCTTTGATGCCACACCATTAATCATCAATTTCAAATAAATCTGAAATTTCGGCAAATTAATAATATCTTGTTCAGTAAAAATCGGCTCATACTCTTTAGCCAATGCTTCAGCATCTGCTGCACCAACACGAAAACTTACAATTGTTCCAACGTTACCAAACACTGCTGCGGCAACTGTCTCGTCGAGCTGCTCAATATACTGATGTGCCATGATTAAACTAAGGCGGTACTTTCGCGCCTCAGACAAAATATTAGCAAAGGCCTCAGTAGCAAAGTTCTGAAACTCATCAACATATAGGAAAAAATCACTCCGCTCTTCCTCAAGAGTATCAACACGCTCCATCGCAGATAATTGAATTCTTGTAATCAACATACCTCCAAGCAAGCGCGTTGAGTCTTCACCAATACGACCCTTAGATAGGTTCATTATAAAAATTTTACCACTATCCATTGCCTCTCGAATATTAATCGTGGATTTCACTTGCCCAACAATATTACGAATAACGGAAGAGCTGAGAAACTGTCCAATCTTGTTCTGAATTGGAGCAACTGCTTCTTGACGATACCGATCTGGAAAATTTGCAAACTCCTTCACCCAAAAGGCCTTTACAACAGGATCACTAATTCCACCAACCACTTTCATTCGATATTCTTTTTCTGCGAGCAAACGATTAATACCCAAGAGCGTGCTACCTGGAAATTCAAGCAGTGCCAATAGTGTATTATTCAAAATGTATTCCATTCTTGAGCTCCACTGATCAATCCATATTTTCTTAAAAACACTCATGAGTCCTGAAGCTACCAGGTGACGATGTGACTGATCTTTAATCTCTAGAATGTTAAAGCCAATTGGAAATTCAGTATCTGAAGGATTAAAGTAAATCACATCATTAACCCTATCATTTGGAATATAATTCAGGACCTTCTCTGCTGAATCACCGTGTGGATCCACCACTCCAACACCATTGCCAGCGTACACATCTGCCAAAATAAGATTCTCAAGCATGGTTGTCTTTCCCATACCTGTCTTTCCAATAACATACATGTGCCGACGACGATCATCAACCATAATACCGAACTTACGATTCAAATTACGAAAGTTCGTCTGCGCAAAGACATTAATATCTTTTCTAAATTGTTGTTCTTGCTCTTCCATACTTAAACAAATGGCAAATTATCTGGCGCACTATCATCTCCTGATTCCCACTGCGGTTTTTCACCATCTCCACTCACATCCACAAATGGTAAGTCTCCTCCTGCAGGCGCCTTAGCAGACTGCGATTGAGTGACTGCTGCAGCTTGCGCACCACCAATACCAGCATCTCGCGGCAACCCCATAGGTGCTTCCCCACGCTTGCTTATGGTCTTTTGCAAAAGCGGAGCACGAACAGTATCAACAGGAAAATGCCAGATTGTAGCAAGCTCCTCAATGTTTAATACAAACGGAATCTTACCAGTCCACGCGCTACGACTTTTGTACGCACCCATCAACTTAGTTCGTCGTATGTCTTTACGACGCTCCATAAAGATATAGTGAGCAGATGTTCCTGTTGTCTTGTACGCTGGCTTCAAAGCATTCAAGTCCTCCTTAGTAAACTGTTTAATCGCACCTACAACACCATATACAATGCGCGATTTATCAAAAATCTCATGAGGTGCAACATATGCAGTACGAATCTTAATATTATATCCAATCTTAGATACTTTGCGCTCAATTGCCTTCACACGATCTACTTCTCCAGGTGTCATATTCCAGGTACCCAAATCAAACCGTCCAGTCTGTTCATCACCACCACCTCCACCAAGTACAGGTGGTGGAGTGCCGTCATTACTAAATCCATGAATAATTAATTGAACTACATATAGCGGAAAATCCACAACATTGTGATACCACTTTCGCGGTGGAGTCTCTTTCTTTCCTAGCGCCTCTTTTGCAAGTGCAAATCCAGCTTTTTTCCACTGCTGATTAATTGGAAAAACAATAATTTGAAACCATGCCTGCTCCCCAGCACCAATACGAGAAAAAGTCTCTAATAGTGCAGCCATTGGATCTTTAAACTCTTGAGACAAAGAATGCTCAAACTCCTCGTATGTTCGAATCGGCACATACGGTGTGTCCACAAGCTCAAACTCAGTTCCCCAAATTTTGTATTTTGGATCTGGAAACTGAGTTGGAAATT
>CAZKMQ010000042.1:0-3792 GCA_964554065.1 uncultured Gammaproteobacteria bacterium
ATTGCTCTGCTAGTTGGTGGTAGCTTTGCATTAGCATCACTATACTTTTTTAAATCCCTAAAAAACCAACAGGCTACACATGTTGCTCCATTTATTGGCGGACTTGTTCCAATGTTTACACTGTTGTTTTCGTATTTATTTTTTAGTGAAAGCCTTTCAAATGACAAACTAATTGGTATAGCATTTCTTATTTTGGGATCATTCATTATTGGTGCAAATACTCGCGACTCAAAAACCAAAAAACTTTCTGGAAAAACTATTGAACACATGATCGTGTCTGCACTACTCTTCGGTCTTTCATTTGCCAGCACACGACTCCTGTTCATTGAGGTAGGATTTATTAATGGAATTGTATGGAGTCGACTTGGAATGGTAGTCGTAGCACTCCTCTTTCTGTGCTCAGCTCAAGTTCGCAAAGACGTACGTAAAGAAACAAAGAAAAAAAGACCAAAGCACGAATGGGTGCTGCTTACGAACAAGTTGTTTGGAGCAGTTGCATATACCGGATTAATTTATGCCATTTCACTTACCAGCGCCACAGTAGTAAATGCACTCCAAGGAGTACAATATGTTTTTCTAATTATTCTAGCGCTTATTCTAAATAGAAAATATCCTAAGGCAATTGATGAAAAGTTATTTGGACAAAATCTACTCTTCACTGTGTTTGCCATAGGATTTATAGTTACTGGCCTAACCTACATCGCACTCTAATATGGCAAAACGCAAAAGCCCTACAGCCGCATGCCCTACTTGCCGCATTCATGACCACGACACCTTGAAATTCCCCAAGGGATTTCTTTGGGGTGCAGCAACTTCAGCACACCAAGTAGAAGGAGGTAATATGAACGACTGGCGACAATGGGAGGATCAGGAAGGGAACATTTTAGATGGCTCTACATCAGAAGCTGCTGCTGACCAATTTAACAGGTACAAGTCAGACTTTTCAATGGCCAAAAAACTTGGACATAAGCTACATCGCTTATCTATTGAATGGAGTCGCATAGAACCGCAACCAGGAAAATTCAATCGTAAGGCCATAAAGCACTACCACAATGTACTTGACGACTTAAAGAAAAAAGGATTCACTGTAATGCTCACCTTACATCACTTCACTAATCCTATTTGGTTTGCACAACGTGGAGGTTGGCAATCTCGCTGGTCTATAAAATATTTTGAACGCTATACCGAGCGAGTAGTAAAAGAATACAAAAAGAAAGTAGACTTATGGGTAACAATTAACGAACCTAATGTTTATGCGAGCAACAGTTACCTGCGCGGCAACTGGCCTCCACAAAAAAAATCTACGCTTGCATATCGTCGTGTACTACTCAACATGGCCAAAGCACACAAACGCGCATACATCATAATACATCGCATACAAAAAAATGCTGAGGTTGGCATTGCGAAAAACACATTCTCTATTGAATCCTACCGCTGGTGGCTAACGGAACATTTTTTAAAAATGAAATTACTTAACTATGTGTGGAACCATTACTTTTTGCGCAAAACAAAAGGCACACATGATTTCATTGGGATCAACTACTACTTTCACACACGAATTCGTAAGAGCGGATTGTTTACTATAAAAACTGTAGACTCTCGAGAAGAACACAGAGAAGGGTCGGACCTTGGCTGGGAACTCTACCCTACTGGATTGTTTCAAAGCATTATGAACATGAAGCAATACGATCTGCCAATGTATATCACAGAAAATGGATTAGCTGCAGTAAATGATCACCGTCGCAGTCGCTTTCTTGTTTCACACGTGAAAGAAGTCTACCATGCAATTCGTGCTAATGCAGACGTGCGTGGCTATTGCTATTGGTCGCTTCTTGATAATTTTGAATGGAACAAAGGACTAGAACCGAGGTTTGGTCTCATAGAGGTTAACTACAAAACACAAAAACGCACCATACGAAATAGCGCACATGTCTATGCTCGCATTTGCAAAGACAACGGAATTGATCATGACCTGCTCCGATTCGTTGGACATGATGCAGCTGAAGAAAAGCCTGTATGATTTTTTCAAAGCCTAATCACCATCACGTAAAGTACTTTATAGCATTCCTACTTATCTTCGCAGTATTGTATGGACTATCATACAACCTTGATTTTACTCCTGATGAAAAACCCACCTACGGAATTACTTACAGTGCGCAACATGCTGAAAGCCTTAACATAGATCCACAGGCAGCATTTATCGCATTACTTGATGATATTGGTATTCGCCACTTTAGACTGTCTGCGTACTGGAATGAGACTGAACCACATGATGACGAATTTAACTTCGAAAGACTTGACTGGCAAATTCAGGAAGTTAGAAAGCGTGGCGGCAGCGTAACCCTAGCGCTTGGTCGCCGCTTGCCAAGATGGCCAGAATGCCATCAACCGCAATGGGCAAAATCACTAACAGAAAAAAGACAGCAAGAGGAGATCCTTGAGATGATTCCTTATGTTATTGAACACTACAAAGAAGAGCCTGTTATTAATCGCTGGCAAGTGGAGAACGAACCGCTTCTGCCGTTCTTTGGTGATTGTCCTACTCCAGATGTAGATTTTCTAAAAAAGGAAATTGAACTGGTACGCTCACTTGATAATAGACCAATAATTATAACCGCAAGTGGCGAACTTGGTAACTGGTCAGGAACTGGACAACTTGGCGATACCCTAGGCGTGAGTTTGTATCGTACAATTTGGAAACCAATTGTAAACTACATAACCTACCCGCTTTCCCCTGCAGTCTATGCAATGCGCCAAAAGTATGTTCTTTCAAATGGAGTGAATGAAATAATTTTGTCAGAACTTCAAGCAGAACCATGGTCACAAAAAGGACCACTTGAAGAAACACTCGCTGAACAGTATCGTAGTATGAACCCAGAACAATTCATTGAAAATGTACAATACGCACGAGAAAGCGGTTTTTCAAAAATATATATTTGGGGTGCTGAATGGTGGTATTGGCTTAAAACACAAAAAAACCAACCGCAAATGTGGGAGGCAGCAAAAAAATTATGGGAATCTTCTAGCGTATCACGTTAATTGTTCCTGCGATTCCAAGTGTAAGTGCAAGTACGATTATTGATGCAAGCAACAAGCCAAATGCAATAGCAAGCACAGCGGGCTTTGGCTTCACAGCAAATAACCATGCAGCAAGAGCACCAGTCCACCCACCAGTGAGTGGTAATGGTATACCAATGAACAACAACACGGCAATAAATTTGTATTCAGCGTATTTTTGTTTTGCAAACTTCTTACGCGTCCGCTCGAACAACCACGTAAAGAACCTATCCATAGTAGGACTAACCCGTGATAACCATTTGCTAATCGGCCCAATCAGAAAGTAGATTGCAAGACTAGGAATTATATTACCAACAAAAGCAAAGAACATTGCAGGCAGAACAGACATCTCATATACAGTTAGTGCAATGGGCAAACCAAGACGCAACTCTCCTATCGGCAACATACTAATAAGAACAACCGCTAACTCATTAGGAATATTTTGAAATAGCTCAACAAAAAAATGACCCATACTAATATGATTTATCTCCTACCCACGCGTAGCTATCATAAACCCAGCGAGATAACATATCTGCTTCAGTAAAACGAGCATAATGATCATCAGCACCGAGAACAACAACCGCAATTGGATTTCCATTATCTTTGTAATGTGTCATAAAATTATAACCTGCAGCATCATTGTACCCTGTTTTCCCCCCAACCACCTTAGCATCATCAACCCGCTTAACCTGTCCGGTCAATAGCCAATTCGTAGCATAAATTGTTCGACCAACC
>CAZKMQ010000042.1:3802-7848 GCA_964554065.1 uncultured Gammaproteobacteria bacterium
ATTTACAAACCGCATTGTGTACGCATTGCGTCCTACGGCATCAGAAATCATATCATTTTCCATTGCAAAACGTAGAAGTACTACTAACTCACGCGCAGTAGAAACATTATCATGATCCAGTCCGGTTGGTTCTTCAAAATATGTTTGTGTTAAGCCCATTGCCTTTGCCTTCTGATTCATTCGTGCAACGAACTCCACCTCATCTAACCCTGTACTCCGTGCCAAAGCAACTGTAGCAGAATTTGATGAACCAATTAATGACGCACGAAACAATTCACGCACAGTAACTCGCTCCCCTGGATATACATATTGCCTCCCGGTTCTTATATCACTCTCATTAATTACTACTTGTGCATCAAGATCTGTATTATTGCTCAATACAACAAGCGCACTCATAAGCTTAGTAATACTAGCAATAGCGTGCGGAGAATCAATGTTCTTAGCAAACAAAACTTCATTACTCGCTACGTCGACCACGATTGCACTTTCACCAGACAACGGTGTAATAAAGTCGCTCTCACTAATCTTACGCGGCGGCACGTACCTATTGCGCCTTATGGGCAAACGCGCATCACCGGTCACATCACCGCCGACTAATTCCTGATTGCGCACTCCTTCAGCCAGTACAAGATGATGAGAAGGATTTTTTCTTTCCGCAATTACAGGCACAAAATCAAAATTAACTGGCGCTAGGACCAGTCCCAAAACAGCGGCAATGGCAATTACAAATGTTATCATACTGAATCTACAACATCGGTAATATGCCGATGCGAGCGAAGCGCCACATACTCAGGCAAGTCCTCTACTGAACTCACACCCAACAATCTTACAAAATCCATAGACGTTGCATAAACAGTTTGCAAGCGCGCTGCATCCTCTTCCTCTGTTATAAGTCCACGCATAAGCAGGTTTCGCAAAATCAAACTACAATTTACTCCACGAATCTGCTCAAGCTCAGGCTTGGTTACTGGTTGACGGTATGCAATTATTGAAAGAGTCTCTAAGGCTGGTCGCGTAAGCTCACCTGTTGTCTCATCTTTTACAAACTGAGCAACAACTTCTGCATTTTCCGGTGCAGACATAAGTTGTACAGTTTCATTATTCTCAATTAGATGAACACCTGAATCTTTTGTATTCCATTTCAGTGACAATTCCTTGACCAACTCCCTCACCTGAGGTTTTTTTAACTTCAAAATCTTCGCGATCTTAACAAGGGTTAGTGGCGAACTACTTACAAACAAAACTGACTCTAATGTTGATAATGGAGTGCTCATAATAATAGACCTATTATACCGTAAAATAGATGTTCGATAAACCTGCCTATAGTCTTAATATTATTTAGCTAAATTTAAACATTTTATTAACGCATGTCTACCAAATACTTGACAAAATATGCAAAATATGCTATATTATTCTGTCATACAAAGCGCGTATGTATGACATCTAACAAGCAACGCGCATGGAGAGACGGCGATGAACAAACCCTGTGACTCTAACTCCCGGCTGATCTTGGCAATCCTTTGGAGGATGTCAAAAGTGGTCAACGGTGACCGCAAGGCATCCCTCGTACGTGCGAAGGTGTTGCCTGACATGTTGGAAGGCGTGGAGGATCTGATCGGGGACGGAGTCATCCAGGAAGTACACGGCGTAGTGGAAAATCGCCGGACGTTCCTCCTCTCCACTGATCGATAAACAATCATCAACTTCGCGGCATGTGACCAGCCGCATCATGGGTATTCTCCTTTTTAAGGGTTCTTGGTCACTAGAACACCTCGTTGCCATCACGGCAATTAGGTGTTCTTTCTTTTTAACCAGCCTGATGCAACTCGATTTCATCAAATAACTCACCTTGGGATACGTTCACTTCTCTTTGCTTCACCAATTCAAGCAAGGCAAGGAAACTTACAATAACATCTGTCTTACTTGCTCCTCCGCCAACAAACTCCTTAAACTTTGCTTTGCGCTGCCGTGCTATATAATCACGAATAACCGTGATTTTTTCTTTTATAGACATTACGCGCTTGAAAGCTGCCTTTGGTAATCTAATAAGAGGCTTAAGTCTTTCTACCACACGAGCAAAACTACTGTGCAACTCCCCCACTCCAGCGTTTTCTGGTGGATAGAACCCTGCATCTCGCTTCACAACAACTTGTTCACGCGCATAAGCGAACTTTCCTTTTGCAATCTGATCTTGAATTCCTTTACTTGCATCTACGAACTGCTTATACATCTTAAGTTGTGCTGACAGATCGGTTTCATCCTCCTCAGTATTCATCCAAACTGAAGGCAAAATTGCACGAGACTTCAAGAATAACAGCTTGCTTGCAACTACGAGAAAGTCTGCAAGCTCATGTGCTGGCAACTCATCATGTGAATCAAGATATACCAAAAAATCATCCGCCACATTGGTTAGTGACATCTCGGTAATATCGAGCTCCTCACGCTCAATCAGGTGTAACAATAAGTCAAGCGGCCCAGCAAAATCGTTGTGCTCAACTTGATAAGCTTCCATAGCTAGTCCTTTTTCTTTTTTATAGTAAACAAACTGTAATCAGCAAGTAAATCATCAGGCAGCTCTGCTGGGGCTTCCATAACTGAGGTATTACCAGAACCAGTCATAGGAAAGGCTTGCACCTCGCGCAAATACTTTTCATTAGTAAGGTTCATAATATTACGTTCTACACCAAGAGCAATTCCACCATGTGGCGGCGTTCCATACTCAAACGCCTCAAGCATGTGACCAACCGATTCCTCGATCTGATCATCAGCATATCCCATATTCTTATACGTTGCTCTTAATACATCTGCTTTATGAGCTCTGATTGATCCACCGCCAGACTCATATCCATTACACACCAAGTCATATTGAGTAGTAAGGATGTTCTCTATATTTTTCCCAGACAAGTGATCCTCTAGTGACTCTGGTAACGGCTGTGAAAAAGGATTATGACTAAACGTCCAATTCCCACTGGCTTCATCTTTTTCAAAAAATGGAAAATCAATTACCCAAGCATATGCAAGCACATTACCCGCTTCTTTTTCCGCATCAGTACGCAAATCAAACTTATCATCTCCATACTTTTCCATTGCATCAGCATAACTCACTCGTGGAAATGGCTTCTCCTTTATAACATACCCCATCTTCTCTGCAGCTTGAATCACCATTGACTCAGCCATCTGAATAACATCTTCACGCTCTACAAAACTCATCTCAATATCAACTTGCGTATGTTCAAATCCTCTATCTGCACGCGGATCTTCATCACGCAAAGCACGAGGAATTTGAAAATAGCGCTCAAACCCTGCTGTCATAAGTAATTGCTTGTACTGTTGCGGACTTTGCGGCAATGCGTAAAATTCTCCAGGATGCAGACGCGAAGGAACAATAAAATCTCGCGACCCCTCTGGAGTCGATTTAGTAAGTAAAGGAGTCTCAATCTCAACAAAATCATTAGCATCCAAATATGTACGACACTCACGAATCCAATCACTACGCAACCTCATATTCCTTGTCACGCGCTCACTACGTAAATCTAAATACCGATACTTCATTCGAACTTTCTCATCAATAACTGATGTATCTTTATCAATTTCAAATGGCAAAGTTTTTGATTCATTAAGAACTACAACACTTGATGCTAGCAACTCTATAGTTCCTGTAACAATATTCTCATTAATCTGCTTCTCACCACGCTTTTTTACAGTACCAGTAATAGCCACAACAAACTCGCTGCGCAGATCCTTCAACAAAGCATTGGTAGCATCATCAAGCTCAGCAGGAACACATACTACTTGTAGTATGCCGCTGCGATCCCGGATATCAAGGAACACAATCTTCCCCATATCACGTCGTGAATGGATCCACCCCTGAATAAACACCTCCTTTTCAACCTGTTCTACTGTATTTTTTACTAATGTTCTTTCCATATATTGACTATAAATAACATGACTAGTATACCGCCTTTACCGAGCCGAGTAAATACCTCATTTGTTAATTTTTTTCCTAAATTACAGCAAGTATCTCGAATGCTTTGACCCTTTTTTCA
>CAZKMQ010000043.1:0-7349 GCA_964554065.1 uncultured Gammaproteobacteria bacterium
GTTAAGCCAGAAAATGTTGGGCTAAATATTATGCAAGCTGTGATCTGACAGTCCAACCGGCACACCATATCGTTCTTTCATCTGCTCCATAACATTTAGCCCAACATTTTCTGGCTTAACCGGATATTCAGTTGTACATTGGAAGAGCACTAAGTTATCACTGTGCTTTTTAACAGCGGCAACTGCTTGATCAAGCTCGTCCCAGTTACTCATTCCAGAACTAAGTAACACCTGCTTGCCATGTGCTCAAGATAAGGAATATTTGTCACCTCACCTGATGGCACCTTATGACACACTATTCCCAACTGCTCGAGCAGCTCAGTTGCAGCAATTGAAAAACTAGAAGACATGAATACCAACCCTTTATCTTCGGCATGACGCTTTAGTTCTGTCCATTGCTCAAAGTCAAAACCAGTCCGAATAAAATATTCATAACGCGGCTCTCCTTTAAAAAAAGGCGGCATTGGAGCATCTGGCAATGTCTCTGCTTCAGAAATATGTGTTTGAAATTTTACTGCATCAACTCCAGATTCTGCAGCTAAATCAATCATGGTTTTAGCCATGTGAAAATTCCCATCATGTGTTGAACCAACTTCTGCAATAATAAAACATGGCTTATCTTTACCCACTGGATTATTTTGATTCATATTGATAATAGCTTAATTGTAAAATTGTTTTTGTAATCTCACCTAAAGTATATTGCCCAGTACTTAAATACGCATTAACAAAAGGTGCAACATCTTCAGTGTATTGAACTTTAGTTTTATCTTCTGCAAATAACTCTGCCAGCGCTGTTTCACCTTCTACATATGGCGCACCCATTGCATGCCAATTTCTCACAAGATGATTATCTCCTGGCTGCAAAAATACTATAGGGGTTTTCAGTAACAAACTCTCCACAAACACAGTGGAACATACAGTAATCATAAGGTCCGCCATAGTTAAAGAATCATACAGCATAATGTCAGTATCGTCAAGTATGCGAATATTTTCAGGAAGTGGCTTGGGCAGCACTGCAGCAACAGATTTCTTGCTAAGAACAGGATGCACCTTTACAAGCAGTAACGTTTCAGGTGATTTCGCCGCCTGCTCAACAACCATTTTGCGAAAATCATCACTACTACTTGGCTGATCACAAAAGGTAACAATCTTTTTATACTCTTTTTCAATACCAAGTTGCTGCAACCCTTGCCGGCGACTTGCATGACCACCAGACATACGATCCCACTGCGGATTTCCCGTAATAACAATATTATCAAGTGGTTTCAATTGCTTCAGTTCAACAATGCCTTTTTGCCGCTCATTCCACACGCACACCACATCTTGTAAATCATATCGCCCATCTGTGTAGTAATGACTAAGGTTCTCTGTAATTATTCCATGCAGCACTGTAGTTGTTTTCACACCGCGCTGTTTTGCCGCAACAAAGAATGCAATGTCACTTGCCTTACGAATACGCGCACCAACCAAATACTCTATACCAAATGTTTCAATAATCCGAGCAGCACCACGGATATGTGCAGTATGATTTGGAATTACTTCAGTAATATAGGTGAACATGCCTGAGCTCACTAGCGGCCAATAATTAATACCATTGAACACGAATAACTCCTGCAACTGTTTTTTATTTTGTTCAAACCACGTGCGATACACTTTCCGTTGCGAAGCAATCTCATTGACGTCTTCTTCAATAATATAATCACGAATATACACTACCGTTGTTTTTTCAGGAATCAGACTTTCTACTTTCCACTTTCGCGATGAGTACGGCAAAATAAGTGCAGTATACTTTCCCTGTTGATGAAGCATATCCATAAGTGGCAGCAAGGACTTAAAATGACTTTCCATTGTGGCAATGAAAGCAACATCTATACCTTTAGTTTCTACCTCTTGAATTAGCTTAGCAGAGTGCTGCTTCACAGGATACTTTCTATTTTGAAATCTAGCCCACAACCCACCGATCAATACTGTTAATTTAGTAAGCAGTGATGGCTGCATTGTAACCAAACGACTCAATACGGTTTTCAATCGCACTCGCTGACCAACTAGCTCATTGATATCAAGTAACAAAAGATCTGCACCATCATATGTTGCAAGCTCACCAAGCAACTCACGCAACTTTGGAATTACACGCGTATTGATTTCTGCAATAATTTTTTTCTGTTGAGCTGTAGTCATAATACTTCCATAATATTACGAACCATATTAGTAACGCCATGATCACGCACAATAATTTCACGTGACTGATCTTCTATTAAAATTTTCTTAGTATCAGCCCATCCAAGTACTGCAATAATTTTGCTCGCCAAATCCTCTGCATTGTCCTCCTCAAAAATCATTTGCTGATGCCAGTATTGCGGATAGATAGATTCATAAGAACGATTACACACTATTG
Organism: uncultured Gammaproteobacteria bacterium; assembly: GCA_964554065.1. GTDB lineage: Bacteria > Patescibacteriota > Patescibacteriia > Magasanikbacterales > JBBTQS01 > CAZKMQ01. The sequence goes on from CAZKMQ010000043.1 coordinate 2,396, forward strand.
TAAGCATGCCAGATGCCATTGCCTCAAGTGTTGTTTTGTCAAAACTGCCAGTACGCGTCAAATTAATAAATAAATCATGTGACTGATACTGCGCTAAAGTATTCCCATGCGATACTGCACCTACAAATCGGATAGCACCACTGTCAGCAGCGCGCTCACGCATATCAGTTTCATACTGCTCATGCCCCTTAGCTGCTTTCCCAACAATATCAAGCGTTACATCATGATCACTAATAAGATGCATTGCATCAATCAAAGTTTCAAGTTTTTTTACTGGAGAAATTCTACCAAGAAACAACAATTTTTTCCCTCGAACATGTTCTTTTCTAGATTTAAAATAATCAACAGCAACACCTTGTCCCACAACTGATAATTTCTTAGAAGAAAGCTTGCACGCAAACCGTGTTGAGGTTACAACAGCATGAGAAAAAGCTACTGCCAATCTAACACTTACATTAATCAAATAGTGCGCATACCAAAGCACAACACGCTTGCCCATCATGCGCCACAGCAATCCACCAAGAAGAACATACTCTTTATTCATGTGCACCCATACACTGTCATAATTCTTTCGTTGTTGCCAAATATATTTATAAAACCGCCATACATACTTACTACGAGACTGGCCACCTTCTTTTCCAAGAGAAAGTACGCTTACATTTTCTGGTAAATCATACTCACCTTTTTGCAAGCAAATAACAGTAACCTTTCCAGCTACTTTGGCAAATTCTACAATCCAATTATGAAAAAAACCAAGTAGATCATCATTGCGATCCACTTTCTGGGAAATTATAAGAATGTTTTTTTGTTTAGGCATTTCGAATATGATTAAATGCTCGCGCTTTTTCCCAAGAAAGAACATACAGTGCATGAGATTGCTCCTGAGTTGGCAGTTGTTCTACGGCTTTATGAGCACCAACACCCAAGGCAATAGCTTTGGCCGGAAATTCACGCAATTCAATCATAGCACGCGTCAGTGCGTCAACATCACCGATTGGGATCACTGTTCCAGATGAACCATTAACAATACATTCACCAGCACAACCAACATCAGTCATAATAATCGGAAGTTTGTGTTGCGCAGCTTCGACTACAACTAGCCCCCAACCCTCAGAAGCAGATGTCAATATAAAACTATCTGCAGCAGCATAAAATGTATCAAGCTCTTCACGTGTTTTGTTTCCAAAAAAAGTTACATGTGATTCTAATTCAAGTTGCCCAACCAATAATTCAAGTGCAGCACGCTCTGGACCATCACCCACAATATTAAGACGAGTATCAGGATAATGCCCAACAACACGCGCTAGTGCATGAAGTTGTAAAGTGATATTTTTTACTGGCACTAACCGACTTACAGTTAGGAAGGTAAATGCATCAGATGACTTACGCTTTTTTAAATGATTTCTTTTCTCAGTATAAATAGGCACAACAAGAATACGATCCGCTCGAAGACGCAAATCAGTAATCAGTCTTGCACGAGACCTGCGACTCACTGTGCGCACACTATCTGCACGTGGCAAAACAAATCGCGCAATTATCTTTCGCAAACCACTGTACCCCTCCCAACCATGCACTTGTATCTCCAAGCCTTTCTTAAACTTCCGAGCAAGTAGCCAGCCGATCCAACCGAAATAGAATGGATCTTGTGTTGAAATAACATCAATGGAATTGTTACGAAGCAATGTCTTGCCGAGCATGTACATGTGATACAACTGCATCAACTTATTTCGGCCACCAACACCATATGCTTCAACTCCATCAGCTAATATAACATGATTATCGTGTGCATCTGGCACAATAACTAAATATGAATCTGTAATTTCAGCATAAGAACATAACCGCTTAGCTAAAGCAGAATCCTTTGATAACACACTGCGATCTGAACCAAATACAAGAATATTCATATTAGTTCAGTAAATAATTTTTCGTGAGCATCAGCAATATCATCCCAACCCCATTTCGTCTCAATTTCAGTAATCTGCTGCAAATATTTTTCGTACTTTGTTTCTGTATACAAATCACGAATAGAATTCACCAATGATTCCTGATCTGTAGTATCAACAAACAATACCTGCTCACTCAACTTATCTTTATACCCACATGATTGCGGCAAAAGCACTGGCACACCACGTGCAATAGCCTCATACGCCAAGTTCGGACTAATATCACTAACTGATGGAACAACTACGGCATGAGCATTTTCAATATAGGTAAAAAGCTCAGCATGACTCATCTTTGGTTCAATATGAACACGATCATGCAAATCAAGCTCAACGATTAATCTACGTAAAGTATTTTTTTCTGGACCATCTCCACTTAATCTTAGTTGTGCACCTTCTACTGAAGCTACCGCTCGAATAAGTGCAGAAATATTCTTTAGCCGAATAAATCGTCCTGCAAATAGCAACTCACTATTTCCTAAATTAGTTCGCTTCAAAACAGCAGGAAATGCATTTTCAACTACACTGCTACGCGCAATACTTTCTCCAAATGGTTTTTCATACATCTTCTGTTGCCATTTGGTAGAAAAAATTACATGACTACATCTACGTAGCACATATCGGTATACAGCAAGATATATTTTCTCTTTCAAAGATTTTGGCTGCGCATGATACTTCTCAAGTGGAACATCAGTCCACCCAGCATTAAATGCTTTTTCCCAAAGAAAATCTCCACCCAATCGCACAACTAACTTAGCTTTCGTATTTCTTATAGCAAGCGCTGATGGCAAACCAATACTCACCAAATCATGCGCGTACACAATGTCAGCCCAATTAGTCCAACTACGAATTGCTGCTGTTGCTTTGCGGTAGCGCTGCAATACATTTGCTCCACGAGAAACAAATCGCACCTCGTCATCTCCGTGTGCTGATTTATCTGCATAAGCAACTACACGCACTTTATGACCACGCTGTCGCAACAAAGATACAAGCTCATGAGTATAAGTAGCTGGTCCGCCAATTGCTGGTGGATATATTCCAGTTGTAATCAGTATATTCATAGAGAATCAAATAGTGACTGCATCTGTGCTGCCACATATGTCCAGGTAAAACGTTCTTCAACCACGCTTTTAGCCTGACCTTGAATAGACTTTCTCTCAAGATCGTGTAATTCCCTAACTTTAAAAACAGCAAGCGCAACACTGTTAGGGTCGTTTGGCTTACAAAAATATCCTGTTTTTTCATCAACAAGAAATTCTGGAATACCACCAACTGGCGTACCAATTACTACGACTCCAGCGGCCATAGCTTCAAGAAATGCATTACCCAAACCTTCGCTTAATGACGGACGAATGAATACATCAGCAGATTGCACATAAGCTGGCAAATCTTCATACGCAACTGTCCCAACAAATCTCACTCTATCTTCTAACTTCAATGAACTAACAAGTGACTCTAATTGTCTGCGCAATTCACCGTCACCACACACAACAAGACATACATCTGACGGCAGATCAGGCAATGCACGGATAACATCTGCAACACCATTTTTCTTTACCAACCGAGATACAGTTATCAATACAAATGCATCATCAGCAAATCCAAACTCACGCAGTTTTGTTTTCTGTGAAAAAACTTCAACAGCCACACCATTTGGAATTACTACTGCCTGGTTGCCAGAAAAGCCCATTTTCTCTCCCCACTCAAGCAAGTAATTACTGATAGCTTGCAATGCATGCGCCTGATTAAACACTCGCGCAAACCATCGAGGTGCTAATCGCATCTTTTTTTCAACTCCAGCCAAATCATCGCCTTCTTGTAAAGTAAGTAAATACGGAATTTTAATATTTTTTGCAAATCTAGCTGCAGCTAATCCGCCATAACTTGCCATAATTGCCCAGACAATAGAAAACCGACTTTCTGCATGTAACTTTCTAGCATACCGCGCACCAAAAAAAGCCAAGTACCACTTATCAAAAAAAGGTACGCCAATACCAAGTCGGTGTACCGTTACATTTCCTAATTTTTCTACGCGCTTAACTGAGCGAGATAGCCGAGCAGTAATTATATCGAATGTATATCCTCGCACCCTCGCAGTAATTTCTTGTACAGCAATTTCAGCCCCTCCAACAAACGGATGATATGCAGTTGAAAACACTACAACGTGCTTCATACTAAATGGCGCTGTTTAAAATCGCTAATTGTTTTTTCAAGTCCAGTGTCAATTCCTACTTCAGGCTCCCAACCGATCAATTCTTTTGCTCGACTAATATCTGGCTGACGACGCATAGGATCATCTTCACGAAACGCACCGGTTGTTTCAATTGAGCTGCTACTACCTGTAAGATCAATAACCCTCTGCGCGAGCTGCTTAATTGTATATTCATCTGGATTACCAATATTAATTGGACCAACAACATCTTCATTTGCACTCATTAGCAAAATAAGTCCACGTACGTTGTCACTTACATAACAGAAGCTGCGAGTTTGAGACCCATCACCGTCTATACGGATAGGACTACCATTAAGAGCTGCTATAATGAAATTAGAAACAACACGACCATCATTAAAGGCCATGCGTGGCCCATAGGTATTGAATATACGAGCAACTTTAATATCCAAATTGTGCGTGCGCTTATAATCAAAAAATAATGTTTCTGCAACACGCTTGCCTTCGTCATAACAAGCCCTTGGCCCAATAGTATTCACTGCACCAAGATAGGTCTCCTTTTGTGGATGCTCTTCAGGATCGCCATACACCTCTGATGTTGAAGCTTGCAATATCCGAGCTCCATGTTCACGTGCAAGACCAAGCATATTTATAACACCAACCGTGTTTGCCTTTACTGTGCGAATTGGATTCTTCTGATAGTGCACCGGAGACGCTGGACAAGCCAAGTTATAAATTTGATGCACAGGCTCTGCAATATGAATCGGCTCAATAATGTCATGATTCATGAAAACAAAGTTCGGATTAGATTCCAAATGTGCAATATTATCCCTGCTACTTGTCA
>CAZKMQ010000044.1:0-7168 GCA_964554065.1 uncultured Gammaproteobacteria bacterium
GGATCAAAGTGATGAAGAGTAAAATATTTTAAAAAGCCCTCGCACTAAGTGCTCGGGCTTTTTTAGTTGTTCTGCCAGACGTTCTCAGCAGCAGTATTGAGTTTGGTGCTTATTTCTTCGTAAACCATCCCTACACCAATGACACACTCCACCATGCGACCGGTTTGGGAATCTGATTTGTCCAAGAAGATGTGTATTTCATATACAAATCCTTTCCCACCGTAGTATGAAGCATAAAATTGCGTAGTTCTTTCACCTTTGACAAGATCAGCTTGCGCCTGTTGCACTTCTTTATTGCGAAACACACCGCTACTACTACATGGAGAAAGTGGCCATTGCTGTTTGGCAAGTTCATTCACAAGCACTTGGATCAGCTGTTTTGCCTGATGATCTGTCATGCTGCCCTCCGTTTTGTATTCACAGATTAGCAAAATTTAGCAATTAGTCAAGTGTAAGGAATATTCTAAGCAAGGAGTATCAGTAATACTTGCATTTTTTCGAAAAACTGCTAAAATAGACATGTTTTTACGAAAGATTATGCAGTTTCTCAAGAAGGTTTTTGGAGATGAAAATAAAAAGATTCTAAAGCGACTTCGCCAGCGTGCCGAGGCTATTAATGCTATTGAGCCGCAGTTTTTGGATTTAACAGATGAGCAACTTAAGGCTAAGACTCAAGAATTTCGAGATCGCTTAAAAAATGGCGAAACACTAGATGATATTTTGCCAGAAGCATTTTCAACAGTTCGTGAAGTAGCTAAGCGAGTGCTTGGTCAGCGGCATTATGATGTTCAGTTGATTGGTGGAATTGTTTTGCATGAATGTGGAATTGCAGAGATGAGAACTGGTGAGGGTAAGACGCTTACCTCGACTTTGCCGGTGTATTTGAATGCTATCGCTGGAAAAGGAGTCCATGTTGTAACAGTGAACGATTATTTGGCAAAGCGTGACGCAGTTTGGATGGGTCAAGTATATGATTTTCTTGGGCTTTCAATTGGAATTATTCAAAATCAAAATCGTACGTTTATTTATGATACTACGTACGAAGCTGAGCCAGACCAGGAGCAAACAGACAGTTTTCATATTGATGAAGATCATGTTCGTCCAGCTGATCGTCAAGAAGCATATGCTTGTGATATTACTTATGGAACAAATAATGAGTTTGGGTTTGATTATCTGAGAGATAACATGGTTAATACTAAGGACCGCATGGTGCAGCGACCATATAATCATGCGATTATAGATGAAATTGATTCAATTTTGATTGATGAAGCGCGAACGCCACTAATTATTTCAGCTCCTGCACAACAGGCTGCAGAAGAATATTATAAGTTTGCGCGTATGGTGAAGGCGCTAGTGAAGGATACTGATTATGAAATTGATGAAAAGCATCGTGCTGTAACCTTAACTGATGCTGGAATTGCTAATGCTGAGAAGCAGCTTGGGCTTGAAAATATTTATGTTGAGGCTGGTATCAAGACTGTTCACCATTTGGAGCAGGCACTCAAGGCGCATGCTATTTTTACCAAAGATAAGGATTATGTGGTTCAAGATGGGGAAGTGATTATTGTTGATCAGTTTACTGGACGTCTTATGCCTGGACGTCGATACAGCGATGGGTTGCATCAGGCGATTGAGGCTAAGGAGAATGCGAAGATTCAACAAGAAAGTCAGACTTTGGGTACTGTGACATTTCAGAATCTGTTCCGCTTGTATCCGAAGCTGTCTGGAATGACAGGTACTGCAGAAACAGAATCTGAAGAGTTTTTCAAAATTTATGGCTTGAATGTTGTTGTTATTCCTACGAACAAGCCAATTGCACGACTTGACCATGAGGATAAAATTTTTAAAACAGAGAAAGCGAAGCTTGCATCGGTTATTGCAGATGTCAAGGAGCGACAGGCTAAGGGTCAGCCAGTTCTTATCGGTACAATTTCAATTGAAAAGAATGAAGAGTTGGCACTTGAGCTTGAGCGTTCTGGGATTACACACGAAGTGCTTAATGCTAAGAATCACGCGCGTGAAGCAGATATTATTGCGCAGGCCGGACGTTCAGGTAGTGTAACTTTAGCTACTAACATGGCTGGTCGTGGTGTGGATATTGTACTTGGTGGAAATCCGCAAACTAAAGAATCTTTTGAAAAGGTGAAGGAACTTGGCGGATTGTATGTCATTGGAACAGAGCGTCATGACTCGCGTCGCATTGATAATCAGCTTCGTGGGCGATCTGGTCGTCAGGGTGATCCTGGTGAGACGCAAATGTATGTTTCAACTGATGATGATTTGATGAGGATTTTTGCTGGGGATCGATTAAAAAACATGATGACTAAGCTGAATTTGCCAGATGATCAGCCTATTTCACATTCTTTTATTAGTAAATCGTTAGAGAATGCGCAGAAGAAGGTGGAAAGCAATAACTTTGATATGCGAAAGCATCTTCTTGAATATGATGACGTTCTTAACTCGCAGAGAGAAGCAGTATATTCCAAGCGACGTACGATTCTTGAAGGAAGTGAGTCTGAAGAAGCGCTCAAGGTGATTGTTGATGAGTATATTGCCGATGAAATGTCTGGGCTTGTGAATTGGCATACACAAGACCCTGATGACAGTAAGTGGAATAAGGAAGAGTTAAGTTCTGAGTTGCAAAAGATGCTGCCGATTTCAGAAAGTTTCAATGTAGAATTAGATGAGTTGTGGGGTGATCGTAAGATTCCTCTGGATAAAAAACGTCACAAAGTCGGTGAATTCTTAATGTCTTATGCACAATCTGAATATGATCAGGTAGCCGAGCGTATTGGTGATCAGGAAATTCTTAAGGATGTTGAGAAGAATTTAATGCTTCGTGCGATTGACTCTTTGTGGGTTGAGCACTTAGAAGCAATGGGGCATTTGAGAACTGGAATAGGGTTGCGTGGGTATGGCCAACGAGATCCATTGGTTGAATATCGGCGTGAGGGCCATAGATTATATGAACAAATGCAGGAATTAGTACGCAAGGATTCTGTTTTTGCTTTATTTAAGGTGCAAGGTGCTGTTGAAGCTTATCAAGGATTGTTGTCCCGCCAAGGACTAAGTACACAAGGCGCTGCAAAGACTATGGGTAATGGTGGTGCACGGCGTGGTGCAAGGCAGGGTGCAGGTGCAACGCTTGCTGCAAATTCGCTTTCTCCAGTTGAAAAGAAAACAGTGAATGAAGAAGGGGATAAGATTGGACGTAATGACCCTTGTCCTTGTGGCTCGGGTAAGAAGTATAAGAAGTGTTGCGGTAAATAAACAATTCAGGTACACTGACCTCACAAATCTATGTTGAATATACGAAAGCGACAGGAGACACACAAAAACCTTGGTCTTAAAGTCTGGACCCTGGTTCTTTTGTTTGTAGCATTTGGTTTGTATAGTTTTCCTGGTGCGTATAACAAGACATCTGATTGGGTACATGATAAGGCTGGGTTCAGTATTGGGCATATTCAGTTCGAGACATTTCGTCTTGGTCTTGATCTAGTTGGTGGTGCACATTTAGTATATGAAGTAGATGTGCGTCCAATAGCAGAAGATCAGAGTGTTGCAGAGGGTGTTGAAGGAGTTCGTGATGTTATTGAAAGACGCGTGAACGCTTTTGGTGTTGGTGAGCCTTTGGTGCAGACCAACTTAGTTGGAGATGCACATCGCATTATTGTTGAACTGCCTGGTGTTACTGATATTGAGGCAGCTATTAATGCAATTGGTGAAACACCACTTTTGGAATTTAAAGAGCCGGGTGTGCAAGAGCCTGAGCCACTTACTGAAGAAGAATTGGCAGAAATTGAGCAGAAGAACATTGATGCCAAGGGGCGCGCACAAGAAGCTTTGGTTGCGTTGCGCTCTGGGACATCATTTGAAGATGTGGTGAAGCAGTTTTCTGAAGATGAAACAACAAAGTTGAATAAAGGTATTTTGCCACCACTTGATGAGAAGTGGGCTGGTGAAACAGAGCAGTATAAGTGGGCAATAGCTCATAGTAAAGGGTATGTTTCTCGAACTGTGGAGGAATTTGAAGATGGATTCTACCTGCTTAAGCATAATGGCGCGCAAGAAGGTGTGACTGAAGTTACTGCCAGTCATATTTTGGTTTGTCATGAGGGCGCTCAACATTGCACTAATAATTTAACACCAGCAGAGGCGCTTGCTAAGATTGAAGAAATTAGATTGCAAGCAACTGTTGATAACTTCGCAGCACTAGCTACCATTCACTCAACTGATGGAACAGCACCTGATGGCGGATCACTAGGTACTTTTACTAAGGGGCAAATGGTGCCGCAGTTTGAACAAGCAGCTTTTGCTTTAGGTTTGAATGAGATTTCTGATCCTGTTAAGACTGAGTTTGGGTTCCATTTGATTCTCAAAAAAGATGAGGTTCGTGATACTCAATATGCTGTTCGTCAGATTGCAATTAAGAAATTTTCTGAAGCGGATTATCGTCCTCCAGTAAGTGATTGGAAAAACACTGCATTGTCTGGTGCACAATTGCGTCGTGCAGCAGTTCAGTTCAACCAAAATACCGGAGTGCCACAGGTTGGCTTGCAGTTTAACAGTGAAGGAAAGGATTTGTTTGCTGAAATTACCAAGCGCAATCTTGGTCAGCCAGTAGCAATCTTTTTAGATGGTCAGCCAATTAGTGTGCCAACCGTACAATCAGAAATAACTAATGGAGAAGCTGTGATCACAGGGAATTTCTCTATTACTGAAGCGAAGCTTTTGGTACAACGTCTAAATGCCGGTGCATTGCCATTGCCAGTTGATCTAGTGAGTGAACAGCGTGTTGGTGCCAGCCTTGGTGCTGAATCACTTGCGCGTAGCTTGAAAGCAGCGCTTATTGGTTTGCTAATTGTGAGTATTTTCATTGTTCTTTACTATCGAATGCTTGGGTTGCTGGCATTTTTTGCACTTATGGTATATAGCGCGATTGTGCTTGCAGTATTCAAGTTCATTCCTGTTACATTGACTGTTTCTGGTCTGGCAGGATTTATTCTATCTATAGGTATTGCTGTTGATGCAAATATTATTATATTTGAGCGTATTAAAGAAGAATTGTGGGATGGTAAGAGATTGCACAGTGCTGTTGAAGAACGGTTTGTGCGAGCGTGGGCTGCAATTCGCGATGCTAACGTTTCCACTTTAATTACATGTTTCATTCTGTTCTGGTTCGGTACAAGTGTGGTTAAAGGGTTTGCACTTACTTTGTCTATTGGTGTTATTGTTAGTATGATTAGTGCAATCTTTGTAACACGATTGTTCCTTCGATTCGTGCTTCCTCGCTTGAGTGAAGATACGAAATTAGTAATTGGTTCAGTCAAAACAGAAATTGTTGAAGAATAATATGAAATTTTCAATAGTCAAAACTCGAAAATATTTCTACGGACTTTCCGGATTGTTAGTAGTAGCGAGTGTTATTGCCATTTCAGCATGGGGATTCGCACTGAGCATTGACTTTACAGGTGGTGCGCTTATTGAAGTTGAATATGTTGGTGAGCGTCCTGCAGTTGAGTTGGTACGAGAAACTGTTGATGCATTTGATTATGTTGGATCCTCAACTGTGCAGCCAGTAGATGAGCATAACTATTTGGTTCGAGTTCCATTCTTGTCTGTGTCACAGCATGCAGAAGTGATTGAATCACTTGATTTGCTTAATGGCGATGCTGAATTAATTGAGGAGCGTTACGAAACAATCGGCCCGTCAATTAGCTCGGAGTTGAAGCGCAAATCATTGTGGTCAATAGGCATTGTTATCCTTGCTATTATTTTGTACATTGCATGGACGTTCCGCAAGGTTTCTCAGCCAGTTTCTTCTTGGAAATATGGTGTTGCAGCAATTGTTGCACTTTTGCACGACGTTCTAATACCCGCAGGACTGTTTGCCTTGCTAGGTCGTTTTGCTGGATTTGAAATCGATACTTTGTTTGTTGTTGCACTTTTGACTATACTTGGTTTCTCTGTGAACGATACTATAGTTACCTTTGATAGAATTCGAGAGAATTTGTTGCGTGAGCGACGATTAGACTTTGATCAAACCATTGATTTAAGTATTCGCCAGACCATAGCGCGTTCAATTAACACATCTGTAACTACTATTGGTGCAATGGTTGCTGTGTATTTCTTTGGTGGAGAAACAGTTAAGAATTTCATGCTTACACTAATTGTGGGTATGCTTGCTGGTACGTATTCATCAATTTTCCTGGCCTCACCAATTCTTGTGGACTTTGCGCGAATGTCCAAAAAATAAATTGCGTGGTATACTAGCGATATATGGAGGATAAAATCTGGAGACATATATATTCGATTATCACCACTGTGATGTTCTTTGTTATTTTCACTGCAGCGTATTATGCAGGAGATAAAGGATGGTGGTGGATGGGTGTCATATTTGTTCTCGTAGCGTATATGGCTGTGTTTAATTTTTTAGTACCGGATTAATGGACTTATAAAATAGCCACCACAGGCACGCTCGCCCCGCCAGCGCGGAACTGCGCTACCATTCGCTGATTTACCCCTGCGGGGACCATGCTAAATCAGCTCATGAGTACCTGTAGTTGCTATTTTATAAGAAATAATTTCCGATACTAAGAAATTAAAATTTTATATATAATGGAACACCAGCTTTGTGAAAGTTCGGCGTTTTTTTATTTAGCAATAATTTGGTATACTGAGACTATCAAAAACATGTTTGAATCATTTATTCAAAGTGTAAATAGTGTCTTCGGACAAAACCTCACTTCAACACGAGAGTTCTTTTTGTTTTTGTTTTATTATGGTGGTTGGCTAGTTTTGTTTTGGTTCTTGTTTTATGCCAGCATGGTCATGTTTTATATTTATCGTGTAGGTAAGTTTATAGGTAGTTTTGAGTGGCAGTTTTTGGCAATTGATATCCCAAAGGAAAATGAACAAAGTCCAATGGCTGTTGAAAATATCTTTGCGCATTTGGCTGGTGCGCATATGACGCGCGACCTTAAGGAGAAATTCTGGGATGGCCAGTGGCAGCAGTGGTTTAGCTTTGAGATTGTAAGTATTGATGGTTATATACAGTACATTATAATGACGGAGAAGCTGTTTCGTGATTTGGTCGAGTCTGTTATTTATGCTCAATATCCAGATGCTGAAATAACAGAGATTGAAGATTATACTAAGCAATTTCCAA
>CAZKMQ010000045.1:0-7145 GCA_964554065.1 uncultured Gammaproteobacteria bacterium
TAACTGCTTTGCCAATTATTGAAACACAGTCAGGTGATGTATCTGCTTATATTCCAACTAACGTAATTTCAATTACTGATGGACAGATTTATTTGGAATCAGACTTGTTCTATCGTGGTATTCGCCCGGCGTTGAATGTTGGATTGTCTGTTTCTCGTGTGGGTTCTGCAGCGCAGACTAAAGCTATGAAAAAGGTTGCTGGTAAGTTACGACTTGACTTGGCGCAGTTCCGTGAACTTGAAGCTTTTGCACAATTTGCAACAGACTTGGATGAAGGAACACGTCAGCAGATTGAGCGTGGAAAGCGTACTGTGGAGATTTTGAAACAACCGCAATACGAACCAATGGCTGTTGGAAATCAGGTGGCAATTATCTACGCGGTGACCCAAGGGTTTACTGATGATGTTGCAGTGGAGAAGATGGCTGATTTTGAAGCAAAATTCCACGTATTCTTAAATGAAGAAAAGTCTGAATTGCTAGCAGAATTAGTTAGTGGAGATTGGAAAGAAGCAGAGCCAAAGCTGAAAAAGGCGATTGAAGAGTTCTTGCAGTTTGATGGAAAAGAATTTGTCGAGAAAGGTGAATAAGTATGGGAGCAAATAGCAAAGCAATTAAGCGACGGATCACATCCGTAAAAAACACTCGCAAGATTACAAAAGCGATGGAGCTTGTTGCTGCAAGTAAAATGCGTAAAGCGGTTGAAGCGGCTCTTGGAACACGCGAATATGCCAAACATGCGTGGGATATTTTGCAGCATATTGCTGAAGCAGAGCGTGAGAAAGTTCACCCACTTCTAACTGCACGGCCAGTGAAGAAAATCTTGATGATTTTGGTGACTAGTAATCGTGGTTTGTGCGGAGGTTTGAATGCGAATATTTTGAAAAAAGCAACCGCACTTATTAAAGAGCCAAAATCAATGGCAATGCATCGTGTTAAAGATGCAAAAGATGCTAGTGAAGATGTGCAAATTGATGTTCTTTCTGTTGGTAAAAAAGGTGAGCGAACTGTTGCAAAGCTTGGTGTGGAAGTTTTGGGAAGTTTTATTGAAATGTCGGACACGCCACGATTTGCTGAAGTGCAGCCAATTGCGCAAATTGCACTTGAAAAATATGAAGCAGGGGAGTATGACAAAGTTGTTGTTGCGTATTCAGATTTTGTTAGCGCGATTGTTCAAGAACCTAAAGTGCGTCAGCTTTTACCGATCTCACCGGTTGATTTGGAAAAAACAATGCTTGAAATGAAGCGATTGTCTGAACAGCCGCTTTTGAGCGAGGAAAGTGGGCGTGAACAACACATGGGTGTTGATCACGCTGTTGAATTTACTTATGAGCCAAGTCCAGAACAGGTTTTGAATATTATTTTGCCGCGTTTGGTTGAGACACAGGTTTATCAATCTGTGCTTGAATCAAGTGCGTCAGAGCATAGCGCGCGCATGATGGCCATGCGCAACGCTTCTGATGCCGCAAAAGATATGATTGAAGACTTAGTCTTCACCTTAAACCGTGCCCGCCAGGCAAGCATTACGCAAGAAATTGCGGAGATCAGTTCTGGTATGGCTGCTATTACTTAAACATATGAATACAGGAACTATTTCACAAGTTATTGGACCGGTTGTAGATGTCCATTTTGAGGACAAAGGATTGCCGGAAATTCTCACTGCTCTGGAAGTTGGTAAAGGCGAAGATCGTCTTGTGCTTGAAGTTGCGCAGCATTTGGGTGGAAGCACTGTTCGAGCTATTGCCATGGGAAGTACTGATGGATTGGCACGTGGTCAGGAAGTTACAAATACAGGAAAACCAATCTCCGTGCCGGTTGGCGAAGCTACACTTGGGCGCATGCTTAATGTGGTTGGTGATCCGATTGATGAAAAAGGTGCAGTGAAAGCAAAGGGTAGTCGGTCAATTCACCAGAAAGCACCTGCGTTTGAAGAACTTTCAACTGGAACTGAAGTTTTTGAAACCGGAATTAAAGTTATTGATTTGATCTGCCCATTTATGAAAGGTGGTAAGGTTGGTTTGTTTGGTGGGGCAGGAGTTGGAAAGACCGTTATTGTGAAAGAGCTTATCCGAAATATTGCTGCAGAACATGCAGGATTATCTGTTTTTGCTGGAGTTGGTGAGCGAACCCGTGAAGGAAATGACCTCTATTTAGAAATGGAAGAAGCTGGTGTTCTTGATAAAACAATGCTCGTGTTCGGACAAATGAACGAACCACCAGGAGCACGTGCTCGTGTTGCGTTAACCGGATTGGCATTAGCTGAACATTATCGTGACGAAGGAAAAGACATGCTTTTGTTTGTGGATAACATTTTCCGATTTACACAAGCTGGATCTGAAGTATCTGCACTTCTTGGTCGTATTCCTTCAGCTGTGGGATATCAGCCAACACTGGCTACAGAAATGGGAGCACTGCAAGAGAGAATTACTTCTACTAAAACTGGATCTATCACTTCAATCCAGGCGGTATATGTGCCTGCTGATGACAACACTGATCCTGCGCCAGCAACCACATTTGCGCACCTGGACTCAACAGTTGTGTTGGCACGTTCTTTGGCTGAACTTGGTATTTATCCTGCAGTTGATCCGCTTGATTCAAGTTCAACACTTCTTGATCCAAATATTGTTGGTGAAGAGCATTATGAGGTGGCACGTCGTGTTCAGAAGGTTTTGCAAAAGTACAAGGACTTGCAAGATATTATTGCGATTCTTGGAATGGAAGAACTTTCAGATGAAGATAAGCTGACTGTGTCCCGTGCTCGTAAAATTCAGAAATTCTTGTCACAGCCATTTTTCGTTGCTGAAGGTTTTACTGGAATTAGTGGTAAGTATGTGTCACGCGAAGATACTGTTCGAGGTTTTAAAGAAATCTTGGATGGTAAGCATGATGACAAACCTGAACAAGCGTTCTATATGAAGGGGTCAATTGATGAGGTTGGCAAAGAATAATTAGCTTGTTGCTGTGTTGCTTCGGATCGCTGGAGTGGCCCAGCCGCCACTCTCGCTGACGCTTACGGCTCGCGCATCGCCTTGGGCGATACCGTGCGCGCTCGCCTCCAGAGTCTCCTCAGCAATACATCACCAACCCAATATATATGCCAAATCATAAATTAAAATTTAAACTTGTAACTCCAGAAACCACTGTATACAGCGGCGAAGTTGATAGTGCCTCAATCATGACGCAGATGGGCGAGATTACGGTTTTGCCAAACCACGTGCCGCTTATTGGAATTTTGAAAGCCGGTGAAATGCGATTAATGGGCGGAGGTACGGAAACATTTTTAGCGGTTACCGGTGGATATGTTGAAGTGCACGGTGATAATACAATTACAGTATTAGCAGATGCTGCAGAGCGAGCAGAACACATTGATGAAGATCGGGCGCAACGCGCAAAAGATCGTGCTGAAAAAATGCTTCAGGAAAAAGATTTTGCAAATGACATTGAATTCGCAGCTTTGCAAGCGGCACTTGAGCGATCATTATCTCGAATTAAGATTGCACGAAGACGAAGGCGGTAGGCCTGAAAAGACCTAAAGTCTGAAGACCCACATCATTTATATGTGGGTCTTAGTTTTTTGTCTAAAATAAGAACAATTTTTATCTAAATTTAGCGCAAAACTTGACAAATTCGGTTTTTTATGTTAATGTGCTACGTTATATAGAGGAAGTATTCGACAGAATGGCTTGTGTTTTTATCGATAACTCAGTCCAATCTGGCGAAACATTCGTGACGCTAGAGACAAATACACGATCCTATACAATTTCAACAATAAATCCCGGCCAAGCGGCCGTGGAGGGGGTAAAATGCGTCGTAACGCAACGCTAATCAATGCTGCGATTCTCGCGGTTTTACTGTCCGGATGTCCGGACGATTGGGACTTTGCTCTCGAAGACAGGTGCTTTTCTGGTGAGGATTGCCTGCAGTTTGCTGATGCAGATTCCAAGACTGCTGATGGTGATTCTACGGCTGATTCGTCTGATGGCGATGAGGTCAAAGATCTTGACAGTAAGGACTCTGAAACCAGTGATGGCGACACCACTGATGAAGAGGTGTGTGTCCCTGATTGCACTGACAAAGTGTGCGGTAGTAACAACTGCGGTGGCACCTGTGGTCAGTGTGAGCAGCAAGAGCGCATGTGCGTGGATGGCGTGTGTGTACAATGTTTGAACGATGAAGATTGTGATGACAAGAACGCTTGTACGACCGACGCGTGCAACACTGGTTTGAGCAAGTGCGTACATCAGCCTATCGACGGGTGCTTGTGCGAAGACGTGGAGTGCGATGACAAAAACATCTGCACCACTGATTCGTGCGATCTTGAAACCGGCGATTGCTCGTTTGTTGCAAACAGTGATCCGTGTGAAGACGGTGATCTGTGTACAGTGGATGATTTCTGCAAAGACACTAGCTGTCAGAGCGGGGAGCTGAATCTATGCAATGACGATGACGAGTGCACTGCTGACTCCTGTGATGCTGAAACCGGCAACTGTGTTCACGAGAAAATCGAAGGCTGTGGTTGCGTTCCGAATTGCGAGGGTAAGACCTGCGGTGATGACGGATGCAAAGGCAGCTGTGGTGAGTGTGGCATGGGCGGTGGTTGCGGCTGTGAAGACGGCGATTATGTTTGCCAAGGTCAAACCGGCGAGTGTAGCAAGGATGGTCAGTGTGCGTTGACCGACAAAGAGGTCATCACGTGCAATGACGAAAATCCGTGCACTACGGATTCGTGTGGCGATACGGGGTGTGTGAACGCGCCGAATACGTTGCCGTGCGATGATGAAAGCAGTTGCACTACGGACGACACCTGCAATGAGGGTGTTTGTCAGGGTACATGGAACAGTGAAAGCTGTCCGTGTGAAAAGAACGACGACTGCGTAGACGACGGAAACCTGTGCAATGGCACGCCAGTGTGTGACCTTGAGTCAAACACGTGCGTCATTGACGAGGAGACCGTTGTTTCATGCAGTGGCGATGTTTTGCCCTGTCAAGCGCTCGTATGCGTGCCAGATACTGGCTCGTGTGCAGCACAGCTCACGCAAGGATTTTGCCTGATTGACGACGAGTGCTTTACGCACGACACAGTCAACGAGGAGAATCAATGTCAGATCTGCAACGCGGCATTTCCAACATCGTGGTGGGCACTGTCAGGTGTTCCATGCGATGATGGGCTGGCTTGTACTGTGGGCGAGTTGTGCCTCGAGGGTGTATGCCCGTTTGGTGAGGAAAAAGTGTGTGATGACGAGAATGTCTGCACATCTGATTCCTGTGATCCAGATTCTGGCGACTGCGTCTTTTCGAGCAACACGCTAGCATGCGAGAAAGATGTGTGTACGGTCAATAGTCAGTGTGCTGATGGATCCTGCCAAGGTGGGGAACCCAAAGTATGCGATGATGGCGATCCGTGCACATGGGAGTACTGCACACCAAGCAACCCGGACGGGTGCTACAGCGAGCTTGTCGACTGCTCTGAAGACGATGATGCCTGTGTCAAGGGCAAGTGCTTTGGCAATGGTGACTGCGAAGCAGAAACCCTTGTTGAGTGTTCAAGCAAGCCGTGTCACACTGTCGCTTGCGATGGTGAGAGTGGTGATTGCGTGTACACGAAGTTCGCGCTGGAAGATCAGAAGGTGACGTGCAATGACGACAACTCATGTACTACCGACTACTGTGATGACAGCGGCACCTGCCAGAACGACCTGGTTCCGGATTGCATGAATTTGTGCGAAGGGAAAACGTGTGAAGACACCAATCCCTGCACCACAGATTTGTGCGACTCAGACACTGGGGAGTGCATCTTCGGCGCCAATAGCGAGCCATGTGATGATGGTGATCCGTGCACTTTCGGTGATGTCTGCGCAGACAAGGTTTGTTTGCAGGGAGATCCGGTTGAGTGTGAGGAAGACGACGCATGCATCACCGGTGTGACATGTACCGATGGTGAGTGTGGTGGCGGCATTGCAAAAGACTGCAGTGACGGAAACGCATGTACCGATGACTCGTGTGACAGCGGGACTGGTGAGTGCGTGTATGTCAACAACACAGTTGGATGTAGTGACGGTGTGAATTGCACGGTTGATGATGTGTGCCAGGATGGCACATGTAGTGCGGGAAAGACTAGCGACGCAGTATGCGACGATGGTAACCCGTGCACCATTGATTTGTGTAGCGCATCAGACGGCTGCATCTACACCGAGGAGACCAACGAGTGGAAGCTCAAGGTTGGGGAGGAAACCTTCCATAAGGATGACGCAAAGAAGATTCCTAAGGAAAATCCATCCGAACTTCTCGAGTGGCTGAATGTTGGTGACTGGGCTTTGGGAGAGGACTTCTCTACAAAGATGCAATCGCTCGTGGTTTCACTAGGCGGCGGCGTAGGGTCTACCAAGACCTTCACCATTACCAACAGCTCTTCAACCCCGGTTCGCGTGCGCTTCTACGTGCACTCGTACTACAACTATTTCCCTGATCAAGTCAAGGGAAGTGTGGCGCTTGTCCAAGGTGAAGATGTCAAATGCACGGTTGAACTGCCTACGCAGCAAAAATTGTGTGATGGCATCATTGCCACTGGCGAGGCTCAGGTCGTTTACACTGAAGGAGAAGGAGTTCCTTCAGGTAAAAACGACGTAACACTGTCCAATCAGGGGATTCGTCTGGACTACCACTGTTCAGAGTAGAACCATTTCTGGCGCGTCGGCGCCATAACCAACAAAGAGTCGTATCATGAAGATGCGGCTCTTTAATTTTGCGTAAAAACCAATCTTCAGGCACAATGGCTTCGTATGGACATGCTTAATGGATTAAATCAAGAGCAAGAGAAGGCTGTGAAAAGCACTGCGCGTGCACTTTTAATTGTCGCTGGCGCAGGAACTGGCAAAACCACTGTACTTGTACGCAGGATTGCACATCTTTTGCAAAATAAGCAACGCTTGCCAGCAGAAATACTGGCAGTCACTTTTACTGAGAAAGCATCACAGGAATTGTTAGATCGCATTGAAGCGATGACTGAGCAATCGGTTTTGGATATGTCTGTTGGAACTTTTCATAGTATTTGTGAGAGGATTTTGAGACAGTATGGGCAAGATATTGGCTTGCCAAATAATTTTCGGGTTATAACAGATACTGAGGCTTGGATGTTAGTACGAAATAAT
>CAZKMQ010000046.1:0-7141 GCA_964554065.1 uncultured Gammaproteobacteria bacterium
AATCATAGCACGAAGTGGCCCATGCGCGGTAGGCACGGCAGCAATTTCAGTCAAGTCTTCTGTTGTAATACGAGCGAGCGGAACTGCAGTAAGTGATGTCGCGTTAATTTTTGCAAAGACCAAATCAGTGACCGGATCGCGAACCAACTCAGTAATACTAGCAAGCACACCATTACCCAGTGGAATAACCGCGTTAGTGTTGCTTAGCACATCACCAGTGGTCATGATCCAACCATCATTAGTAATTGCAACTGCAAACCCCAACCGATCGCGATCATCGATGTATAAGGTTTGCAAAAAATTGTTACTGTTGGTGTTTCTCTTTGTATACACTGGCAAAACACCGTGCAGAATTGACGTATCAATTGACGCCACAACTGACGCAACATCTTGAGTTACAAAAACCTCTGTTGGTTTCTCAATAATAGTCACGTTATTTGTAGTAAGCATGCGTGCGACAAAACCGCCTACCGCACCAATGCCAAGTACAACAACAACGGCAATTGTAAGCCAAGCAATCCTATGCATACGCGCTTGAGTTGCACGCTCATGTGCATGATCTCTTTTTGGTAAATGTGGAGAATGTTCCATAGTATTAATTCGTAGCGATCAGCATACCACAGTTACAGCCATCTGGCAAGAAGAAGCAGTAGAATAGCAGCACCAATAGCTGCATAAATCCACCGCTTACTCAGGCCCTGCTTATTTCCTTCACTTATGGCAACAGCAACATACAAAGCAAACCCATAGCCAATTGCAGCAAAAACCGCGCTTACACTATATCCAAAAGGATTAAAAAACACAGCCCAAACCAATTGAGTAGTCACAAGTGTAACAACCATTGGTGATATATATTGTATTAATTTCCTTTTGTCTAAAAAACGAATCAGTGAGTAACTTAACGACGCTGCCACGATAAGCATGATTAGCAACACCCAGGTAATTGACCACTGCGCCAATGTGAGTAAGCCAAGCAAGCTTAAAGTAATAAGATATACTGTATATATTTGCAATCCAATTGTGGTTTTCAAAAACAATGTACGACCGCGCTTAGCCGGAATGTGAATAAAGTGCAACAGGTGGTAATCGTGGATAAATAACACAAGCGTAGTTAGAAATACTACTACAAGATGTACTGCTACCGACTCTAGAAAAAAAACAGCACCTCCTGCCCCAACAAGTAACCAGAATGTTTGTATCACACCAGTAACACGAACATAACTTTTTCCTGCGGACTTGGTTACACTTAGCAACACAACGGTGTGGTATATAATAGTTGCAATAAACAACGTTAGCGCCCAGGTCGGCGCTAATCGCATAAGGAATAATCCTAATCCAGTTACTGGCGCAAGAATGAGCGCCCGCTGGAGTGTGTTAGTCATATTTCAGAGATTCAACAATGCTAAGCAATTTTTCACTATATTGCTCTAGCACATCATCATCTTCAACCCCTTCTGTCAAGACTGAACGCGTTTGAGCGATTTGTAGAACTGCACTAAGATGTACTGTTTGTAGTCGCGGCGGCACAGGCAAAGCAATCAACTGATCATGCAATGTTTGTGCATGCTCATTCCACACTTTTGTATCTTCAGGTAAATCAAACGTTGTTGTATGCTCAAAATATGTGGATACAAATTCGCGCAGAGATTCTGTATATTCTTTTTCAACATTTGTTGGTGTGAATGCCACAGTTACTGTGCCATCAGGTGCATTGTCTTGAGTTTGTACAAAAATAATAAGCAACAACAGTATTGTCGTAGCAATTAGAGTTACCCAGAAAAAAACTGGTGAGCGATGTACTGGTTTTTTAAATAACATACTCATGCTTTACGTTTTTCCTTTTGAAAAATCTCACGCAAAAATACAGTGACCGCAGTTGCAATTGGAATAGCAAGCAATGCGCCAAGCACTCCGGCAAGCTTTGCTCCGATCAAAATAGAAACAATGCTAACGAGCGGATTAAGTCCTACAGCCTTTTGCATTACTTTAGGAACGAGTAAATTATTCTCAACCACTTGCATGAGCCAGAAAAACACTAACACGATCAGTGCGCGAATTGGTGATTCAGTAAATGCAAAGAACACTGCAGGTATTGCGGCAAGAACCGGTCCAACATATGGAATTATTTCAAGCAGCCCAGCAATCAGCGCTAGAACAAGTGCATATTTCAAACCAATAATACTTAAACCAACGAATGTTAGCGTACCAATTATTAAGCTAAGTGCTAATTGTCCGCGCAACCACATGCCTAACATTTTGCGAATGTTGCCCGCGATCTTTGTGACAAATGGCTGATACTGATCTGGAACCACAGTTCGAACGGCGCGCTTAAGACTTTCTTCTTGAACGACCATGTAGAAAGTAAGTACTAGAACTAACACAAATGAGAACACACGCCCAAAGAATCCAGTGACTGTTGAGAAAAGATCACCAAACGTTCCTTGCAAACCTGTTCCAAGTGATCCCAGACTTGATTGGATTTCTGTACCAATTCCGTATTGGTTTGAGAATTGTTTGAGCGCTTCAAAGCTGGATGCTAAATTATCCCATTGCAAACTCAAGTTCTTTGCCAATTCGCGCGCTTCAATCGCAATAGGTGGCACAAGCAGTGAACCAACTAGTACAAACGCACCAAAAAATAATATATAAACCACTATAACCGTTAGCGCCCTTGGAATCTTCTTACGCTGTCCCCAATCTGCCGCCGGATCAATAAGTGACGCGAAAATTATTGAAACAAACAAGAGCAGGACGATATCGCGGATAACAAAAAGAAACCACAAAAACAGCAGTGTGAAGACCACTTTGATTATGGTTTTTGTACTAATCGTTACAGCGTATTCTCGCATACTAGACTGGTTGTATTTTACCGTATATAGTATGTTTACACAACTGACACATATGCCGACATTAGCAAAAAACAAACGCGCTAGATTTGATTATGAAATTCTCGAGACTTTGGAAGCGGGAATTGTTTTGACTGGCGCAGAAGTTAAGTCTGTTAAAGCTGGGCATTTGAAACTGACTGAAGCGTATATTACGTTTCGTGGTGAAGTGCCGTATGTGACCAATTTACACATTAGTCGTTATAAAAAATCCGATCCCAAAGTTGCTTATGACCCAACGCGTGCTCGTCGTATTTTGTTGGGCAAGCGTCAGATTGCCAGTTTGATCGGTAAAAAATCCCGTGACGGCTTGACAATTGTCCCATTATCTGCTTATACTAAGGGCAATCTTGTTAAAATTGAAGTAGGTGTTGGTCGTGGAAAGAAAAAACACGACAAACGCGCTTCAATTAAAAAACGAGAAACCGATCGCGAGGTTCGCCGAGCGATAAAAAATTCTTAAATGGGGATGATCGGTATCGACGGGAGACTTTTGTTTCTCTCTTGCGTATCGAGTTTGAAAAATACTCGTAAAACATTTTCAAAACCTTACGTGCAAACGTATACAGCCGAGTGAAGGGCGCAGTTGCATCTGCATTCAGCGTTCCATCATTCGCTCCGGTTGTTGCTTAATAGCAGACAACCCATCGCATCCCGATATCTCTAGGGTTTACGCGGTGTCATCAGAGATGTAGGTAGGAAAGATTGCTGCACTTCCCTGCTGAAATTCCGCAGCTATACTATTTCAGGGCTTTGTCTGTTTGTGGCCTGAAATAACGAATCCAACCAAACAGAACACATACGTAGAATAGATTGATGCATTCTTACCAGACGCGGGTTCAATTCCCGCCATCTCCACAAAAGAAAATACCACCCACGGGTGGTATTTTCTTTTGTGGTTATAGGTGGGAAGAGTGAACCCGCAGGGTTCACATGCCTAGTAAGGTGAGCGAAATACGAAGTTTACTTCTGTATTTCCGAACCGCACAACGGCATATTACTATCACGAGTGGGGCGAGTGATAGAAACTTCCCGACACGCTACAGCACAACTGCGCACTTGCGACGAACGAAGTGAGGTGCCTTCCCGCAATCACCAT
Source organism: uncultured Gammaproteobacteria bacterium (assembly GCA_964554065.1). GTDB lineage: Bacteria > Patescibacteriota > Patescibacteriia > Magasanikbacterales > JBBTQS01 > CAZKMQ01. The sequence goes on from CAZKMQ010000046.1 coordinate 3,985, forward strand.
TGACAAACCAACAAAAAAACATACTGTATAAACATAGATAATACTGAATATGAAACTCATACAAGGCATTGAATTTAACATTGAGGCTTGGAAAGAGGGTAAAACTTTTGTATCCCATGTACCTCAACTAGACATTGCTTCTTGTGGAAGCTCTGTAGATAAAGCTCGAAAAAATATTCGAGAAGCTTTAGAATTGTATCTTGAAGAAGCAGAATCTATGGGTACACTAAAACAAATTCTTGAAGAAGCCGGTTTTGAAGTAGATAAAAAGAAACACTGGCACGCACCTAAAATTCTTACACACGAAAGGTTTAGCTTGGCAATCTAAAGGATATGCCAAAACTGTCACCGGTTCACTACAAAATTTTGATTTCAATATTTGAGAAAGATGGATTTAAATATAGTAGAACAAAAGGTGATCATATTATTTATACAAAAAAGGAGTGATTAGACCCTTAGTTATTCCGAGGTATAAGCAGGTTCCTGTTTTCATAATCAAGACACTTCTAAAAACCGCCAAAATGGAAAGAGATAGGTATTTTGTATTACTTAAACAATCTAAGTAGAAAACCCTTGTTTGATTGGTAATTTAATGTTATGACTGCAAGCTGGGAAACAATTTTTGATGCAGATGCAGATGCAGATAATAATGGCAATGGTATTCCACTTGAGGAAATTATTGCGGAACTGGAACGGTCACTTAAAACAAAAACCCGCCCCAACGTACAATGATCGGTTTGGATCTTTGCACACCTGAGCGGCGTTAGTTATTTGTGACTGTGACGGTCACGGAGCTCCTGACCTCTGCGGAGCTCACGACGGAAACCTGCACCACTGAGATACAGGCGCCCGATGGAAAGCCGACGGCTCTTGGTATCCAGTCGATCTTTTCCTTCGCCGAAGTCCTGGTAGTTGAACGTGCCCGTCCATTTCTTGCATCCAGGCAATTCAGCATGAACACCGAAGTGCCAAATCACGAAATCAGTGCCGCAGAAGTCCTCGAGCTTCCTTGTGATGGAGACGGTAAAGTGACCCCCGTAGGAAGTACCCAAAATGTATGCGCTCCCTGAACCACGATACGTCACGCCATCTTCGGTCTTGAATGCCCAGTGAGGATAACTGGCCATCTTGATCTTGAACTTGTCCCGAAGGATCTGGTCCAAAACCATGACGAACATCATGGTCGTACGACTCACCTTAATTTCAGTCTTTTTCACGGATTACCTCTTCTATTGAAGAACTATTACCTCACAGCACTATTGTGCGGAGGGCCCGAATGGACAAAGTACTATAGCATAATTTAGTGGTTTTGTCAAGCATAGCAAAATAATAAAAATTTAAACAAAATAAGCCGTGTCAGCACAAAATCTGTTATAATTTTGTTTCTGAAAACGGCCTAAATAGATTGACTACTTTCGTAGTCTTACTGGCGGAGGACCCTCAATACCGTGTGAAAGATCAAAAACCAAGAGCCTGTCTCCATGCCTACCCAGTCTCACATGGAAAGCATTGACAACATCCTTGCGAGTAGGAAGAGAAGACGTAACTACAACACCTCCAGAAACCCCGATCCAAGAACCTTGCTTACGAGCATCAGCCAGAACCTCTTTACAAAGGCGCAGTCGAATCATGCCAAGTCGATCTCCGACAAGCCCATCCTGCCACACCAGATCTTCACCGAAGTTGTCGACGATCTGACTATACCTCAGTAGATTTTCTTGGAACAGATCAATCTCTTGTTCGTGCACCGCCAAGTCGATGTTGCAATAGTACAACTCCTTTCGATCAACAGTACCACTGTCTTTAATCACAAAGACAGTGAACAATGCAATGCGATGCTCTTTGAGAAACAGATTCAACTTCGTGAATGATTCAAACGAACTACTACTGCCATCCCAAAAGTAGAGCACTACTCCATAGGACGGAATATCAGCAAGGCGAAAACCCTGCTTCATGCTCTGAAATGTGCCAATTATTTTCATCCACAATGGACATATTTCACCAAACACAAATGTTTGTTTCTGCATAACGTACTCCTCGTTGTACACAGAATCTTATTATAAGATGACCATATTAATAATACTTTGTCAAGTGAACACAAAAGAACCAACAGTTACTGCAGGCTCTTTTGGTTTGTTGCGTCTGTGCATCATTTGCTCGGCGGTCCGACAAGACGGCAGCCACAGCCAGTGCATGAATACACGCCTTTACCCCGCTCATCATGTCTGAACAAACACTTGGCCTTCTGCTTGCACACACCACAGTACAGTTGTGCAATTCCACTCCATGAAATGACTTGATGCATGTCCTCCCTCCATACAAATTAACTATAGTGTACACTAATTTGTACTCCTTGACGATTTCCCTTATTTTGCTATACTCTGCGCATGAGAATTTCACGTAAAAAAAGACCAAAACATGAATCAAAAGTTCTATATCGAATGAACGAGCGTATTCGTGTACCTGAAGTTCGCGTGATTGGTGACGATGGCGAGCACACTGGTGTTATGCCAACTGCTGATGCTATTGCTTTGGCACAAGCTCGTGGTTTGGACCTGGTGGAAATCAATCCTAAAGCCCAGCCACCGATTTGTAAGATCGTGGAATACGGAAGTTTTAAATATAATCAGGAAAAACAAGAGCGTCAGAAGCGTGTAAATGCCAAAGCAACCGAAGTAAAAGGTGTGCGCATTTCAGCGCGCATTGGCGAGCATGATAAGGAAATTCGATTGAAGCGCGCGATTGGTTTTTTGAAAAAAGGAAACAAGGTGAAAGTTGAGCTAATCCTGCGCGGTCGTGAGAACTCACAACGTGAACGTGCTGCTGATATTGTGAAAGATTTTATTAAATCAATGCAACCTTTTGGCAAAATTATCGTAGAGCAAGAAGTGAAGCGCCAAGGCAACAAATTCACTGCCCTAGTCGCCGGAACCATTGAAGATGTGCCTGTGGATGAACCACAAGCCTAAGTCTTGCATATTTTACCTATATATTGTACAATACAGCCACTTGAAAAAACGCTATGCCTAAGCTTAAAACTCACAAAGCGACGAAAAAACGCATTCGCAAAACCAAATCCGGTAAACTGATCAAGCGCACAGCTGGTCAGGGGCATTTTAATGCACGCGAAGGTGGTAAGACAACCCGGTCAAAACGT
>CAZKMQ010000047.1:0-6986 GCA_964554065.1 uncultured Gammaproteobacteria bacterium
AGATGAGGGTTGGTATCGCAAAGAGAGTCATACCGGATTCTTTGGCACGTTACGTAATTTAATCCTGCAGGATGACAAGCGCCTTGAAGGAATTAAGGCCGACCGCATTAACATGTTGTTTCTTGGGATGGGTGGCGCCGGACATGATGGCGCATACTTAACTGACACAATTATTTTGGCATCGATCAAGCCTTCAACTAACCAGATCGCACTGATATCAATTCCGCGAGACATGTCTATACCTATTCCTGGATATGGCTGGCGCAAAATTAACCATGCTAATGCATTTGGTGAATTAAAAAATCCAGGCGAAGGCGCAGACTTTGCCGTAAAAGTTATTGAACAAATCACACAACAACCAATTCATTATTTTGTACGCATGGATTTTGCTGGGTTTGAACAGTTGGTTGATCAGGTTGGTGGTGTTGATGTATTTGTTGACCGAACCTTTACTGACTATCAATTCCCTACTTATGATCATCGCTACCAAGTTGTTGAATTTGAACAAGGCGCTCAGCACTTGGACGGCGAACAAGCTTTGCAGTATGCACGATCGCGTCATGGTAACAACGGTGAAGGTTCAGACTTTGCACGGTCGCGTCGTCAGCAAAAAGTTATTGTAGCTTTTAAGAATAAATTGCTCAGCATTAGTACATTGTTTAATCCGGTGCGCTTGAATAATTTGAGAAAAACTTTGCAATCGCATGTGACTACTAATGTAGACATAAATACAGGATTGCAAATAATGCGCATTGCAAAAGCACTTGATACGAACAACATCATAAGTCTTGGATTAAGTAATGCTCCTGATGGACTTCTAACTAGTGGCACGGGTTCTAACTTGTATATGCTACTTCCGCGCGATAGAACGTTCCGTCAAATACAAACAACCATTGCAAATATTTTTGATACAAAAAAAGGATCAGGTCTTACTACTTTATCTGATGCAACAATTGTAGCGCCGGATGAAGAAGATGAAATTGAAAAAATCATACCAGAAGGTACTGCGCGTATTGAAGTGCAAAACGGTACGTGGGTGGTTGGCTTGGCTGCTAAAGTTGAAGCGGATTTGGAGAAGCAAGAATATTATGTGGACACTATTACCAATGCTGACAACCGTCCATACAGTACGAGTATGATCTTTGACCTGTCTAACGGCAAACAACTAGATACAGTAAAGTCGCTCAGCGAAGTTCTTGACATGCCAATTGCTGGAACCGTGGAAGATATTTTACAAAACTCAACACTGCCTGAAGACCCTTCACTGCTCTCCTCCACCTTGCCAACCGAGGCGAAAGATGATACAGATATACTCATAATCCTTGGAAAGGACTATACTGAACGTAACTAAGTTCACATGTCTCGTAAAACAGAAAAGAAATACCCGATCATCGCGCTTGTTGGTCGGACCAATGTTGGAAAATCCACATTGTTTAATCGTCTTATTGAAGAAAATAAGGCGCTGGTTTCTGATATTGAAGGAACTACCCGTACACGTAATGTTGCGCAAATGTTCTGGCGTGGTATTCCTATTTCTGTTGTTGATACCGGCGGACTTACATTAACCAAAGATCTGTTGTTTGAAAAAGAAGTGGTTGATCAGGCTGAGCGTGCAGTAGTAGATGCAGATGTTATTTTATTCATGGTAGATGTACAAGCAGGAATAATAACTCCGGAAAAAAAAGTTGCTGCAATGCTACGCAAGAATGCAAAGAAAGTTATTCTGATTGGCAACAAGGCTGATGCGAAAAAGCATCGACTAACTGCAGTTGGACAAGGTTGGGAACAATTCGGGTTCGGTGAACCTATGCTTGTGTCTGCTAAAAATGGTAGTGGTGTTGGAGATGCACTTGATGCAGCTTTTAAACTTCTCCCAACAAAGTATACTCGTAAAAATGCCAAGAAGGTCGCGTCAGATGATGTAACAGCCAAGGTTACGCTGCTTGGCAAACCAAATGTGGGAAAATCTTCTTTGCTCAATGCGCTCACTGGAGACGAAGAAGTTATTGTTTCTGATGTGCCGCATACTACGCGTGAATCATTTGATATTGATATAACTTATAATGATAAAGTTTTCCGCATTATTGATACTGCTGGAATTCGTCGCAAGAGTCGAGTACAAAAGGGACTAGAGCGCATCGGTGTTGCAGCAAGTGTGCGTGCTATTGATGAAGCTGATGTTGTCCTACTATTGCTTGATGCTACAGACCCTAACTCAGCACAAGAAAAGCACTTAGCAGGGTTAGTTGAGAACAAACATGCCGGAATTGTGCTGGTGGTAAATAAGTGGGATCTTGTTGAAGACCACTCTACAGAGAACAGAACTAACTACATTAAATCCTTGCGCCGTTTCTATCCATTTCTATCCTGGGCACCAATTCACTTCATCAGCGCGAAGACAGGCTTTCGCACTCACCAACTTTTTGACATAATAGAAGATATAGCAGTATCACGTGCCATTAGGATTGATGAGGACACACTCACGCAATGGGCTGAGCGTGTTATGCGCAAGCACAAGCCATCACGTGGCAAAGGAACGCGCCAACCTAAGATTCTATCATTTCGCCAGACGCGCTCACGACCACCTTCATTTGATATTGTTATAAAATTCAAAACGTCGTTGCATCGCAGCTACATTCACTATCTAAAAAATGAATTGCGCAAAGAGTTCAAACTTGAAGGTGTGCCAATTAAAATTACCATCTCAAAGACAAAGAAGATTTAAGTTTTAAGGAGGAAACATATGCTACTTATTGTAGGGCTAGGCAATCCTGGCAAACAATACAAAACAACGCGTCACAACATTGGTTTTCTGGCGCTTGATGCACTGCACAAGCATTATCGCAATGTATGGAACCTTGACGAGTGGTCTGACCATAAGAAAACTTCTGCAATGATAAGCGAAGGTCGCGTTAATGGTCAGAAAATTATTTTAGCCAAACCGCAGACTTTCATGAACCGCTCTGGTGATTCAGTACAGCAAATTATGAAATGGCATGATGGCGACCCAAAACATTTGTTAGTAATCCATGATGATGTTGACTTTAGTGATGTAGACATCCACATTCAGTTTGATCGCAATGCTGGCGGCCATAATGGCGTACGATCAATTATTGAAAAGATTGGGACCAAAGCATTCTGGAGACTACGTGTTGGGATTGGCAAAGATCCGAAGATACCCACAGATAAGTACGTGCTCGCCCACATGTCCTTCTTTGAAAAAATCGCACTAAAGAGTAAACTGAAACAATTGCCACAAATGATCGAAGATCAATTTCTGAAACAGTAGTTGGCGATTCTAATTAACTTCTGACAATTTATTTTATGAGCAATCGAGATGCTACTCGGGAGGGTCTTGTAATTCACAAAAATCATGCGGACTATCCCCCACTTCTGCGCACGATTTATGATTATCCAAAGAAATTATTTGTACGCGGCAACTTGCAGCCGAAACGACTTATTGCTGTTGTTGGTTCGCGCCGCGCAACTTCCTATGGCAAGCGCGCAATTGAGAAAATAATTCCTACTCTCGTTGAACATGACTTTGGCATTGTTAGCGGACTGGCCTATGGTATTGACACACTGGCGCATCGCGCTACGCTTGATTCTGATGGTTATACTGTTGCTGTTCTTGCTGGCGGCCTTGATATGGTGTATCCAAACGTGAACCAGAAGCTTGCTTGCGATATTGTTAATTCTGCTGGCGCCCTACTAAGTGAACAACCTGCTGGCACTTCTTCTCAGAAATTCATGTTCCCAGTGCGCAATCGAATTATTGCAGCAATGTGTGAAGTAACTATTGTTGTTGAAGCTGCTGCAAAGTCTGGCTCACTAATAACTGCGTACCAGGCGCTTGAGTACAATCGATTCGTTGGAGCAGTACCTGGTTCAATTTTTTCTTCGGTTTCATCTGGTACGAACGCGATTATTAGTCGCGGTGCATTTCCAGTTTGTTCAGGAGAGGATGTATTGCAGCTTCTTGGTATTGATCTTGAAAAAAAGAAAAAAGAGCGTATTGCGATCAACGAAAAGTTTGAAAAAGTATATGCACTACTGTCACAAGACCCAACTCACATTGATGCACTGCTAGAAGAATGTAGCTTGCCAAATGAGAAAATACTGCGTACAGTAATAGAAATGGAATTAGAAGGATTAATCACAGATGTTGGCGGAAAAAGATATATATGTCAAAAATAACAACAAAACAAATCAAAGCATACCATAACGCAACACAAGAACTGCTTGATTTTATAAACTCCATTCCGAAAAAGGAATATATGAAAGATTATCGTGAATGTGAGATTTATCTGACACGCACGCGATGGTTTTTGCAACTACTTGGCAATCCTGAAAAAAGGATTCCACACTATGTACATATTGCCGGAACAAGCGGCAAAGGATCTACAACACAGATGGTACACGAAATACTCTTAGCCGCTGGGAAGCACGTTGGCTCAACCTACTCACCCCACCCAACAACTATTATTGAGCGCTTTCGTGTTGATGATCAGTTTATTTCTGTTCCTGAATACATGGATTTATGCCGTGACATGATGCGCGCTTTGCGGATTACTGCTGCGGTTTCTCCATATGGCATGATTTCTTTTTTTGAACTTATGTTTTGCATGACTGTTGAATATTTTGCTCGCACTGGTGTTGAGCATGCAGTGATTGAAGTTGGATGCGGTGGTCGGTTTGGTGCAAGTAATGTAATCCCAACTCCTGATGTTACTGTGATTACTAACATTGGCTGGGATCATATGGATTTGCTTGGTCATACTTTACCGAAAATTGCCTGGGAAAAAGCCGGGATTATAAAGGAAGGGACAATTTTTATTACAGGTGAAAAACGAAAAAGTGTTCTGAAAGTTTTTAAGGAGGAGTTGAAAAAGTTTCCTGCAAAAAAAGAATTGTATGTTGATGCGCCGACTAGTATTGAAGTTGATTTGGACGGCACAACATTTAAATATAAAAAAAAGGAATATCGCATGGAAATTATTGGAGCACACCAGGCGCAAAATGCTGCTTTGGCAATTGAAACTGCTCAAGCCTTGCGCATTTCACAAAAACATATTGCAGAAGGTTTGAAAAATCTCAAGAGGCCAACTTGCATGGAGATTATTGCGCGCGACCCACTCATTATAATCGACAGCGCACACAATGAAGATAAAATGAAAAGCACCGCCGGAGCAATTAAAAAAGTTGCGCGCGGCGATGTGCATCTTATTATCGGCATCGCGGAAAACAAACGACTTAAAAAAATAATGGATACGATTTCACCGCTTGCCACTAAAGTCTATACAACACGATTTACCAAAAATTCATATCGCGCCGCTGCAAAGCCTTCAGCTCTTTCAAAACTCGCAAAAAGGGCGCGCTCTTTTGCAGACCCTAAAAAAGCACTTGCGGCTGCACGTAAAAACGCGAAGCCGCAAGATACAATTATAATCACCGGTTCAATTTTTTTGGCTGGAGAGTTGCGTGAGGAGTTCGTGAGTGAGAAACAAATTTTGGAGAAATTAACCAGCTAAGTTCATATACAATGCTCCGTCACATGACTGCGCTTGTTCATACTGCTTTGCTGCACCTCCTGCAAGATTGGCTTCAAAATAAATAGTACCATTTAACTTATCATTAAGCGCAGACGCCAGATCAATCCCATTTGTAAACGTACAAGTACCAGTTAGACCAATTGCTTTTTTAAGCGCATCTCTTGATTGTGACAATGCATTCTCAGCAATTTCTAACATGTCAGCCAAATCTTCCTCGCTTAGTTCTGGAAAACCATTAGTCTTTGCGAACTTAGTTATATCTTCTTTTGTCATCACCTCAACTGATCCTGAAATCCTTCTTTCAAATAGAACACAGTTTTTGCCACTGCTTTGAACCTCAAAATACGAAGTCCCAGACCCCACCAAAGGAACAAACGGCAAACCATTTGAACTTGAGCTGTATGTTGCTTTTGAGCTGACACATTTCTTTGCTTCTTCTGCCAAACAACTCAAACTTGAACCACAATCTTTTGGACCAGCTGATTCTACTACAACTTTTTCCGCTTTTGGTGCCACAACATCTTTTGGAGGCATAGCAACTTCTGGAGTTTTTTCTTCATCAACCACAACTTCCTCAGCTGGTTCATCTTCTACCACCTCTTCAACAACAACAACTTCTTCTTGCTCTTCCTCAACCTGCTCAGTTGCAACACCATATTTGTACGCTACCCAAACAATAGCAACAACTAGAGCAACTCCGGCAATGATTAACAAAATTCTTGCGATCGGATGCTTATGATCCGGCTCAATGTTATATAAATGTTCCATAAATGAGTAATTGAATTATTTTTTCTTAGCAGCTTGTGATTCACGGTCTGCCCTGCCTGAATACAAACTTTCTTTGCGACCACTCAAATGAGACTGCACCATTTTGTATACTTCATATGGTGTTTCGATATGTTTTAGCTTTGTGTACAGTGGTTTAATTTGACTGCCAACACTAACACCCCTATTACTTGTTTGCTTAGTCATCTCTACGGCACCAGTATCTAATGCTACTGTCCCCACTTTGAAAATCTTATCGAACAAATCCACCTTCACAAATGCATTTTTTACTTGGTCATAATAAATAGACTTGAAATCTGCACCAATAATACCCGAGCTCATTAAGATGCGCTTATTCGTTACCGCAAAGTGTCGCTTAAGGTTTGACCACAATGTTACAAGAACAATGAGCGTTCCAACACCCAAAATTGTACCAGCAATTAGCCATGCGCTAACTTCTCCAGGCTTGCCGGACTCTTCATTAACATAATTAATCACCCCATCAGACCCTCCCATAAATAAAGGAATCTTCGTAAGTACAAGTACTACAATTTCGGAAAGTATCGCTGACATGAATATTGCCTTACGATTCATTGAACCTTCCCACGCAATCTTTTCTCCTTTTTCAAGCATTGATTGTATGTCCATAAAAAAATGATAAAATATTTC
>CAZKMQ010000048.1:0-6885 GCA_964554065.1 uncultured Gammaproteobacteria bacterium
TGTTATATGAGGGTTCTTTTTGGCTTCCTTATTTTATTATTTTTGTGCCAAAAAGAAAGTGCAACGACCCCTTGAGTAGAAAACATTTTGATTTTGCGCAGTGAAACGGAGCAAAATATTCGCAATTTTATTTTCCATAAACACCATCCAACAACCTGTTGAAGAAAGGAAAATCCTCTTCCTCATAATGTTCGCCCAACATTGCCAAAACATCCTCTCTGCTCTTGCCTTGTTCTTTTAGATATTGAAATTGCTTGGTGAATGTAAATTGTTCAACTGGATTATTGGGGTATGAATATTCGGTTTTTAAATCCTCAAAAGCGAATCTTTGCATATTGCCTTGATATTCCTCGGGCGACTCAGAATCTAAAAAGTTTTGGCAATGCGCTAATTCATGGCATAACCAAGCAATTTCATCAGGATTTTCCTGCGCTTCAAAGTAACTTCGCTTGATTAGGATAAGCTGATTTTCGGCACTAGATTCAGAGGGCTGGCTTCCTTTTACCCATAAATCATCCGGAATAACTGCGATAGTAACTCCGTCCAACCTTTCATCGTGAAGAGCCTCGCGTTGTGACTGATATTGCTCTGGAAGATTTTTTGCTTTTAATAATGATACTCTTTCGACATCACCCTCTTTCAAGTCTAGATATTCCTGCAAATGTTGCTTTGTTGCTTTTTGATCGTTTGCCTGCTCTAAACCAAGCGAGGCTCTGATCTCTGCTATTTTGGCTTCATCTCGTTTTATTGCTTCCGCCTGCTCAGCTTCTAAATCACGAGAAGCCAGCTCCTCTGAATCGTCAACGGGTTTCGATGGAGTTTCAACCTTTGGTAATTCAGGTTGTTGGTCAACTGGTTTTGGTCCACTTTCTATGCTCATAATTTGTGTTTAAATGGAAAATAAAATTGCGAATAAACCTTTTTGGATTTCATATCATTATATCATTTATTTCCTAAAAATGAAATCCAAAAAGGTTTCAAAATGTTTTCTATTTCATATAACGTTTGTGTATAAACGAAGTCCTGAATACTTGTATGATAACATGGCGAAGCCATCATGCAAGTATGAAGGATTTGGGCGAAGCCCAGAAAAGGGCTGAGCCGAGTATACTCTGTTAGATGATGTGATGAAAATCTATAAAACAAAAATAGACCGCAAGGGTCTATCCATATTTAAAAGTATTTATTAAATGTATTTTCATCATTTCGTCTAACGTTCATGAATATCTGATGTTTTCATCCCGATTTTTAGGATTCAACTTTGCTTTTCAGACATTCTTTGTTTGTAAATATCCCGCCCACACCTTCATCAAATAGAGGGATGAAAATATGGGCGGAAGAAAAATGACAGTCCATTAAAAAACAAAAAGTCATTTTTCTGTAGCCAGATATTCATTGTTAGGCGATGTACTGAAAAACCATTATCCTTAAAATGATTATGGTAATTTGCGTTAATTTGTATCCTCAAACATCTCAGGATGACTGTCTACATAATCCTTCTTGCCTAGGTCAATGAGAGTTTGGGCTGCTTCTTGATTTAGTTTTACGCCTCGCTCTTTGTAATGTTCGAGTACTACGTCGAGATTTGTTCCTTCACGATGGGCACGAGAAAGAACTTCACTTTGGCTCAATGGAGCCGGCTCTTCATCCTCCTCTCTTCTGCCGAAGAGTTTAGAGTAGTCACTTTGTTCTGCCATAGTTTTATGGTTAATAATAAACGTTGATTAATAAAATTATTTTCAATCCAACACTAGCAAATTACCATAATCATTTTAAGAGTCCAACAAAGAAATGGTTTTCCAGTATTTCGCCTAACTGGTTTCAAGCGGAGGAATGTTCACATAGTGTGCACACGTTGTGAACATTTGCGAGCTTGAAATGGTGCTGGGTTTAGTATACAGTATTCTAATTACTTATGTACTGTATACCATATGAATGGAGATATGCAAAAGATGAAGGAGCAGATGCGTTTGCGCAATATGAGTCCGCGTACTGTGCGGAGTTATGTGGGTTGTGTGCAGATGTTTTTGAAAAAACATAATTTACCGCTAGACAATCCAGAATCAGTCGTGACTCAGTACCTGTTGCACAAGCTGGACCAGGGGTTAGCTGCGCAAAGTGTTAATTTGTATCGCAATGCAATTACTTTTTATTTCAAGTACATTATTCATCGGCCACTGCACATTGTGATTCCATTTGCAAAGCGCCCAAAGCGGCTTCCGGTTGTTTTGAGTAAAAATGAAATTAAAGCTATTCTTGCCGCTGTTGAAAATCGTAAGCACAGAACTATGATCGCCATGGCGTATGGTTCTGGTTTGCGTGTAAGTGAGCTTGTGAAAATTCGCATTGCGGATATTGATTTTGAAAATCAAACCATCCACATTAAGTCTGGCAAAGGCAAAAAAGATCGGATAACTATTTTGTCTAAAAAAATTATTGAGGATTGTCGTGCATTCGCTGCCGGTAGATCGTCAAAAGAATATTTATTCCCATCAATGCGAGGTGGACATTTGCACCCGCGTTCAATGCAACTGGTTTTTAAGCGAGCAATGTCCAGTGTTGGTATAACCAAAGACGCAACTTTCCACAGTTTGCGTCATAGTTTTGCAACGCATCTTATTGAAAACGGCACCAACATTCGTTATGTGCAGGCTTTGCTTGGTCATAGCAATATACGTACAACTCAGCGGTATACGCAAGTAACACAGCCTGCGCTGCGTAATATTGTAAGTCCGTTGTGATTTGCGGAGAAGAAGGGATTTGAACCCTTGAGACTCTTTCGAGCCTAGCGCCTTTCGAGGGCGCCCCGTTCAACCGGACTCCGGCACTTCTCCAATTTATTTTTTGTGTGCTATGACACCGAGCGCAATTATAAACCAAAAGAACATTGCGATGTCGTTTTTCAGATATGGCACATCAACTAATCCGTGTATCAAAATAATAAGGAGAGCTGCTGCGACGGTGATTTTTAGTCGATTAGATTTTTGAAGTGCTGCTGTGAATCCTTGGAGTACGATTATTAGAAATGCTACTGCGCCAACTATTCCGATCTCTGTCCAAAAGTTAAGTAGTACATTGTGTGGGTACAAATAAATTTCTACCCAATCGAACTTGTGGAATGGTTGTACCGCTTCTTGGTAACTGCCAAGTCCGTTTCCAAGAATTGGTTGAGTTTCCAGTTGTTCAAGTGTTTCTTTCCACATTTGCAATCGGATTTGTCCGGATTGGTTTTGCATGAGAACTTCTTGGGTGAAGGGGTCTTTTAGTGGTGTGGCTGGAATAATAATTGCTGCAGCCACAACTAAAACTACGGTTGCAATGCGTGTACTTTTGTATGCAAGGCTAAATGCAACAAGTGTTCCGATAAGTGCGGCGATGGCTCCGGCTGAGTTTGCCAGGAGAATTGCCCAGATACTAAGTATGATTACGGTGATGTACCAAACTATCTTAATTATACTTTCCTTTACTCTAGAAAGTCGTTGCTTCCACAATTTGGTGATTGCATATATAAAGAAGGGAATCATCGGTGCAAGATACAGGCCGATTGCGTTTGGAAATAGAAAAATTGATGTTGCGCGGCGGCCTTCTTCTATTCTCCAGAACATGTTCGGGATTTCACCAATTATGTGACCGAAAATTATAATTCCACCAGGCCATACATAGAATTGCAACACTGCATTTAGTGAGACAAGTCCTGCTGCAATTGAAAGTGCTCCTATATATCTTCCAATATGTTCGCGCTTTAGCGATGTGATCAAAATAATAAAGAATAGAAGAGGCTCAACAAAATATGCTTTCCATAATCCTGCTGCTGTGAGAAAATCATTGGCAATAAATAATCCTACTGTGGCAGAGAGTAAAAATACAAGTGTTGAATAGAATAGAGCGCGGTGCGTTCTGTGCAGTGTGGCAATTTTTGAAAGATCAGGGCGACTTCCTGCCCAAATCAAAAGCAAAATAACAAATATTATTTCAAGCAGCGTACTTGGAATTAGGCCGATAGAAAAACGGACAAGATAGGTTGGTAGAAGCGCGAGAAATATCGCGATTGCCCACGGTAAGATTTTTGAAAACATATTATCGAGACAGTAGTTGCTTCACTTCAGATCTAGAAAGTGCGCCAGTAGCAAACAGCGCGAGTGTGTACACAATTATGCCGATTGCGATCATGACAAGTACATGCCAGGATGGCAGGAGCCACAGCACGCAGAACATGATTCCACTTGCAAGAATGGTTTTGGTCAAAATGGATAATTGAATGCGCACTTTGGTGTGATGGATAATGTACCATGCAAGTACTACAGCGGCAAACAATTCTGAAAATACCGTTACCCATGCTGCACCGACCATGCCATATTGTGGAATAAATATAATATATCCGATCACAGACAACACAGCATCAACCGCATAGATCCAAATCACTTTTTTCTGATGATTGATTGCAACTGTGGTGTGACCGAACAAAGTGCTGATGGTTGCGGCTGTGAAAGCAAGCAACAAGATCGTGAGGATTGGTCCACTTGGTGCAAACGCACTACCGGCAATAAACACCATGACCGGTGTTGCAAACATAATTGCTCCGGCAAGGATCGGTAATATTAGCATGATAAATACGTTGAATGTTTTTTGTATGCCGCGAGTGAAGCGCTGAAGGTTTTTTGCAGTCCATGCTGTAGTTAAAATTGGCAATACAACACCCATCATCAACACCGGTAACATCAATAAGATATCCAGCACGCGATATGCCGCACCATAAATACCAACTTCAGATTGTGTCCCAACAAGTGTCAGTATAAGTGTGTCCGCACGTAAGTAGATTAAGTTGAACGCAATGCTAATACCAATAGGCCAGGCGCGAGAGATAATTTGTTTCCAGATTTTTGACTCGAAAGTGAAGCGGATTCGTACGAACCGTCGTGCGCTTATAAATAGTGTGAGAAAGTTAAGTAATGAGCCTGCGACAACTGCAACTAAGATTGCAAGAAGGTTGGCGTTAAGTGTCATGGCAACAATTACTCCGACAAGAAGTGCAACGCGACCTATGTTTTCAGCAAGAACAACCCATTTTAGCTCGAGGTGTTTTTGAAATAGTCCAGTGAGTACTTGGTTAAGTGTAATGAAGAAAAATGAAAGTGCAGTGAGTGCGACACCAGTTTTTATAAGTGGTGAATATGGAAAAAACACAACCAGCATTGGCGCCAGTCCAAGAAAGATTAAGGCGCTGAAAAATCGCAAGGTAAATAAGTTATTAATAATGCGCTTCTCGTCAGCTTTGTGCTCACTGATCATTTGTGTGGTCACCAGAACCAAGCCAAAGTCTGCCAAAATCCCAAAGAATGTCAGATAAGTGATTACGGTGATGTAATTGCCATAGCCTTCAGTGCCTAAATACCGCGTGATCAGTGCAACTACAATAAGTCCTAGAAATGTGGAAAGGCCTTTTCCTGCTATGTGAATTGCACTGTTGTGTGCGACTTTTTTTGCTATAGACATGGGTCTAGTATACAAGAAAACGAAAAAGCACGCAGTATTGTCTGGGCACTTTTCCTCCTATATATAGAGTATCTAATTTTTTAATTGCAGAGTTGAAAAGTTTTTTCCCTAAAATAACGTTAGCGACCATTGACAAAGTGCCTAAATTATGCTATACTTAACTTAAGGAATGCAGTATTTGCATTAGCTCTAGGTGCTTAACAGGCGCTTTTTTAATTGTCCGATCTGTGCACAGCCAGTACACAGCTCGAACCTTGAATAGTGTCCGCAAAATCGATATACTCTATGCACCTACGGGAACAACCACATCAACGGCCCGTTCAAGTCTATAATGAAATGTACAATGGCGACATGAATGTAGTCACACGCGAACATGCTAACACAATGAGTCTTAGTGCTAGCTTAGCTGTGGCTTTTTTTATTGTTATTGCTAGTGCATTCTTGCTAAGTCAAGGTGAGCAGATTTTGGTGCATAACATGCAGTCAACTCCAGAAGACACGCGTACGCAAATTGGTGAGAGTGAAGATATTGATTCCAAACTGAACTGGGGAAACTTGGCGCACAAAGTGTTCGGTGTTGAGACTGTGCACGCTGCACCACGTCGTGGGTTTGAAGCTAAAATGGTTCGTATTAGCAAAACCAAATTTGCTATGGATCCAGGAGAAGAGCGTACGATTTATGTTCGTTTAAAAAATATTGGATCTCAGGCGTGGAACCAGGAGGGTGACAAACACGTTTCTTTTTATAGTTATGACCCAAAGTATCGTAACAGCGCATTTCGTCACAGCGCTTGGGTCAGTTCAATTCAACCGGCTAAGGCAGATCAGGTGAGCGTAGCACCAAATGAGGTGGCTACTTTTTCTATTAAATTCAAAGCACCGACCACGCCAGCTCGCTATGTTGAAACTTTCCAACTTGCCGCTGAGGATACAGCGTGGATTCCAGGTGGAAAAATTACTTTTCAAATTGAAGTAAAGGATCCAAGCGCGGCTCCGCCACCAAAGGTGACTTCGCCGCCAAAGAAAGTTGCGTCAGCACCAATAGTATCTAGCCCTGTTGATACTACACCAGCTGAATTACTTGTGCATCACAATGCATTGCGTCTTATTCAATCTCACAAAGCAGTAAAGGCAGCAGGTGGTCAGGAAATTATTTTCAAAGTAGGATTCAAAAATGTTGGAGACACTCAATGGCTCAGTCGTGAGATACGCGACACACAAACAGCTATTGCGTCTACTGATGCAACAAGTAAGTTTTCACATAATTCATGGGTTGCGCCCGGGCAAGTTATGAAATTATCTTCTGGCGTAATTAATCCTGGGCAGCTTGAGATTTATTCTTTTACATTCAAAACACCAACTGAGCGAGGTGACTATACAGCTCGTTTTCAA
>CAZKMQ010000049.1:0-6787 GCA_964554065.1 uncultured Gammaproteobacteria bacterium
CGTGCGTCAATCTTAGTGGCGGTGCCGGTTATGCTTTTAATGCGTTTGTTTTCAATGTTGACTCCAGCTTTTTTATTTGATGAACGGATTTTGAAACCGTAAAAGACGATTAGCAATGTTACAATGCCAAATCCGCCCAAAATTAGTGCTTCATTGTTGTTTTCAATACCGCCTAATAACCAGGCACCAAGTGTTGGTAGTGCCATGAACAGCCCAAGGACAATAAGGAGCCAAGCAGTTACATTACGTGCTTTCATCATGCTGTGCAGCACGGCTTTCTGTGTGGAAGACAGCTGTCCGCTCATGTTTGGCGCAAGCGCTTCAATTATATATTCTTTTGGGTCTGGTTTCATATGTTGCTATTGTCTCACACAAAGCAGCTGCTTGACAAATCATTTTCATTTAAGTACGATAAATAGGTGCTAGGATAATGCAGGAGGGGCAATGTCCGCAATTGAAGATTCTCCACAACAAATGGTTCTCAATGTCAGTATCAGCAAGGACGGCTGTAGCGGTGTGTTGCGATATGGATTGGGTAAGCCGACATCCGGCGTTCGGTTCAGAAGCAAGATAGCTGGAAAGTTTGTCGCGGCGCGCATCATCGCTCATGGCAGGAGCAGTGGTAACTTGTCACGTGATAATGCTGAACAGCTCGGCAGTTCGATCGGGCATGTCATCGCCGCATCGGACCTGGTTCAGGGGCAGTCCGGTACGCAGCTAGACCAGTTGAACTGGTTCCAGATTTGAGAACCGCCCATTAGGGCACCAAACACAAAAGAACATGTTGCGACTCAGCGTGTTCTTTTTCTTTATAAAAATAACTACGCGTAAAAATACTCCTCTGGCTGTTCGTCAGATTTTTTGATATACTAGCTTCACTATATGGCGAAAAAGAACAGTACAAATCAAAAATTGCTCAAGGTAAATCTTGCTGATCAATATCACACAGTTGATGAATTAGTTGCGCGTAGTAGGCCTAGTTCGGTGTATTACACCATGCTTGTTCTTTCTTCGCTTATCGTTGCATCAGGCTTGTTACTCAATAACTCAGCGATAGTTATTGGTGGCATGCTAGTAACGCCAGTGCTTACACCAATACTATTGATAGCGCTTGGCTTGTCAATTGGAGAATTGCAACCGATTAAGCGTGCAATACTGCTTGTAATGAAATCAGTTGGTGTGGTTGTTGTGGCATCATTGGTATTGGCACTGGTATTTGGATCGCCGCAGGGTAGCTTCACATTTGATGATAGTGCAAAGACTGCGGTTTTGTACTTTGTTGTGGCTATTGCATCAGGAATTGCAGCAACTTTTGCCTGGACAAACAAGGAAATCGCAGAAGTATTGCCAGGAGTTGCTATTGCTGTGTCACTCGTGCCGCCGCTTGCTATTGCAGGAATTGGTATTTCATTCTGGGATGTAAGTGTAGTCCGGTTTCATTTTCTCATATTTTTGTTTAACTTACTGGGCATTATTGTTGGCTCAGTCTTTGTTTTCTCCCTTTCAAAATTCTATAGAAGTCGGCGAGAATTGCGAAAAAAATCTGAAGAATAAAAAACTTCTGATCACGTGATCAGAAGTTTTTTATTCATTTTATTATTGGACAATTAAGGTGCCTCGCATGCCACTGTGTCCTGACCCACAGAATACGCTGCAGAAGAAGGAGAAGGATCCAGATTTGTCTGCAGTAAATTCAATTGTGTGAACTTGACCTGGTAATAGTTTTTCGTTGATGCCAAACGCGCTCAATGCAAATCCGTGGTCAACATCAATGTTATCAATAATCAGTCGGACGCGGTCATCTTTGTTCACGGTAATAGTTGATGGCTCGAAAACCCACTTTTTTGAAATTATGTTGAACTCTTTTACTGTTGGTTCAACAGGTTCTGGTATTTTTTCAACTACTGGTTCTTTCTCAACTTCTACTTTTGTATCTACATCTGGCTCTGGATCAGCTTCAGTTTCAGTAGTTGGTTCTTTAATCTCACTAGTTTCATTGGTTTCAATTTCAACTTCTTCAATAATCTGCTCTTCTGTTTGTGGTTTTTCCGTATTATCTGTTTTTGGTGATCGCTCTATCGAGTCGCTAGCACCGCACCCTGCACCAACAACTGCAATTGCTCCAAATGTAAGTATAATTTGTTTGATTTTCATAAATGATTTATTAAATAGTGTAGATCTAGCGTATCGCAAATAGATGATTTACGCAATAACTGCATGCATAAGCTGGGTTAAGGAGTCATATATTGCTTTTGGATTAGCTGTGGCAATTCTTTCGCGCGTATGATAGCCAGTGGTCACAGCAAGCGAACTGCATCCAGCACGATTTGCTGCAAGCATGTCATGATCTGTATCTCCAATATAGGCGCTCTTAGAAATAGGTACTTCAAGCTCTTCAAGCAAATTGCTAATTCCTGCGGTTTTGTCTCGTTGATCTCCAACAATAGCATCGCACAATGAATCAATTCCATACGAACGCGCCTCATTTGTCAGGTTATATTGTGGATGCGCAGAAAGTATAGCAATTCTAATGCCGTTTTGTTTTAGTCTGTGTAGTACAGCAAGTGCATCATCATACACGGTTGGTACGATGCCTTCTGCAACTACCTCATTGAGTTTTTTCTTGTATAATTCCCAAATTTCATCAGGATCCACATCAAGACCTTGTTCCTTGAAATATTGAGTGCAACTACCGGCCGCTTCTTTATAAAACTCATCAAAAGAAAGTGAGGTTGGCATATTATATTGCGCACGAATGCGCATGTTGGATTTGTATACTGGCATACGATCGTCACTTATTGTGCCGCTCCAGTCAAAAATCATCATGTCAAATTGCATAGTCGATCTGGTTAGTACATCTATGATACACTATAACTATATGAGACTGTGGATAATTACCGCATTGCTAGTTGGTGTTGCAGGGGTTTCAATAACAGCAGCAACAGCCACAACACGAGTTGAAGTTGAAGCAGAGCAAACACTGCAAGCATGTTTGGATCGTGTGGAGTTGCAGCGCAGGCAAATGAGCCCGCGCTCTTTTGATTATGATACTGAATTGGCTAAGTGTTATCGAGTTGAAGAATCAGAAACATCAACCTCAACTGAGGTAACGCGTCGAGAGACAGTAGTTGCCGAACCGGTTTATGTTACACCAACCACTACTACTCAGCCGCTAATTTCTACCACTACAGAAAAGAGCATGCCAGAGATTGTAATGAGCACAACCACTGAAGAGGTTATAGTGCAGCCTATTGAAACATTCAGTGACTCTCCATTTGATAATCCTGAACCAGAGCAGGAATTCACTATAGAAGAGGTAGAAGCGCTGGTTAATGATGCTGATGTGCTCAACCAATGTATTCAAGATGTTTACGCAGGTTTTGAAGCGGGGACATTAGATCTTCCATATACAGAGTCTTTGCAAAATTGCTACATTGGCACAGCCTATGAGCAGTTTGTGCCTGAATCACCTGATGTAAATCACAAAACAGCATTGACATTTCCTAAGGTTGAGGATGTTTTTGAAAGTAAGGGAGCGCAACTTGATGTGCAAGCAGCTTATGATTCAATTGAGCGTGATCTTACAATTGAAGAGTCCCAAAATATTTCAGACTGCTTTGTTGCACTTAGCGAAAATTATGATCTTGCAGCAGGTCCGTCTTCTGAAGTGCAACTTGAGATTGCAAAGTGTTATGAAGGAACATCATACGCGCCGATTGCAGAAGTTTATAAGAAGATTGCACTGCGTGTTGACTGCGCAAATGATTCTCTTGGTGAGGGCCGTGTGTTCTCAATTGTAAAAAACCAAGACTTCAAAGGTAAAGAGCTCGCGATCGTTGAAAAGTGTATTATTGAGCGCAGCGCAAAAGTGGGCGCAAGTCTTGCAGTTGTGAATGCTGTTGCTGGATTGGGTGGGGGAAATAGTATGGCGCTTTTGTATTTTTTGATTAGTCAGCCATTTGTATTGCTTATGGCGCGTCGTAAAAAGGCTCAGTGGGGAACAGTGTACAACAGTTATTCTCGCAGACCGGTTGACTTGAGTATTGTGCGGCTGCTTAAGAAAACATCCGTGTTCCGCACTCGGGTTACTGATGGCAATGGTCGTTATTTGTTCTTTGCTGAGCCGGGGAATTATGGATTAGAAGCTCGTAAGTCTGGCTTCACATTCCCATCACTGCTGCTCAAAGGGCTCAAGTCTAAGTTCATGAAAGTAAGTGCATCACAAGGTGTGATTAATGATGATATTCCAATTGACCCAATAGTTAAGGATAAGACAGCTGGTCAGCTAAAAGTTCGTCGTGCGCGTCTTTCCACTCATCATTTTGTGGCTGCTCTTTCACCTATAGTAGTAACAACTGCTGCAGTTCTTGACCCTAAAGCGTGGATGATTATTCTAGCACTTCTAAGCATTGCACTTTTTGTTTTTGTAAAAAATAGAATTATTGGCGCAAAGCCAACAACATTCGGTCATGTAAAAGATGCCGCTGGTAAGCCAATTAAAAATGCTGTTGTGCGATTGTTCACTAAAGAGTTTAGTAAGTTGGTAGATTCTGGATTAACTGATCGCAGTGGACGGTTCGCATTTCTGGTTGGGGAGGGGACATACTTTTTCACTGTGGAGCATAAAGGAAAGAAAAAACAGTCTGGCGTTACAAAGATAAAACCAGGTGAAGATGGTTGGATTGCATCAGATATTGTAGTTTAAAAAACTGTCTAGTCAAGCTTGACAAAAATCGTTAAACACTTCATATTGAGTTTAACGTACATTAACAATTACACAAACCAAAGGAGGGTAGTATGCGATGGTTGTGTAGTATTCTTTTGTTGTTTGCGCTAACAAATAGCGCTAGTGCGGCAGAATATGCCGTTGACAAGTTCCACCCAATTCCGTTTAAGGCGGATGCGGGGAAAAGCGTAAGCTTCGGAGTTGACTTCTATGTCTTCAACGATGCATACAACTGCGGATCTGTGAAGTACACATTGAAGACATCCGGTGGCAGTCAGGTCACCAGCACAACGATCGTGCTGGACGGCTCAAAGTCATCGTATGGCTCAAACCTGTATTTCACTGCTCCAAGCAGTGCTGGAGCATATTCGTACTCGGTATACTTCAACTACAGTGGATGTAACTACACTGGTTCAGGCACGGTAGGTACATTTACGTTGTCAGTGAGTGGAGGCTCTAGTGGTGGGTCTGGCAACGAGACTTGTGTTCCTGGTGATCTGAAAGAAGAATGGTCTTTCTCAAGTTAGCATCCAACAAGTCACACCTGACATGCTTACTCCGCAGGGGCGCAGTTCGTCTAGCGAGAATGAGCATGATGTGGATGAAGAAGATTCGAGTACTACTGACTCGAGTCAATTTCACCATTCAGGTCAACCCAAAGAGTCCGGTTGCTCTATTGGAAATACAACCGGTGCACCTACTAGTTTGGTGCTCCTACTGATGCTTATTGTCATGATCCTCATGTTTAAAAAGCAAAAGTAATAACTATCTAAACAAGAAAACCTCGATTTAGCCAACACTGAGTTGAGGTTTTTCTTTAATTTAAGCCAAAATATATTAAAATATCCTTGACAAAATCGTCTAAATATGCTATATTTATACGTTATTTTTTGCATTAGATATGCGGCTAAAAAGCCGAAATCTGCTGCAAAAGCAGCGTTCTAACACAATGATCTGTTCAAATTACGTAGGCAAGATCACATGGTGTGATCTTGCTGACTGATTGTCCGAGGAGGGCACAATGGTTTTGACAATTCCGTTTCGAGTAAATTTGGTTCTGATAGTGGCTCTGGTCTGCGGTTGCGGACCGGATACGATCGAGGTCCAACCAACTCCGGTGGAGGTTCCGCCGGCAGAGATCACGGTGGTGGTGGACACCAGCGAGATCGCGGAAAAGATCGAGGATCACGAGGTTGTGGTGGTGATCGAGCGTGAGGATGGTCCCACGCCGACGCCGGAGAACTACAAGCCTTGTGTAATCGACGAGGACTGCGAGGATGGCAACAAGTGTACGCATGACGTCTGTGAGGGCGGAATGTGCTACAAGATGCCGGCGCTACCGGATTTCAGCGAGCTGCTCGGTGCTCCAAATCCGTGCGATGACGACAACGCGTGCACCGAGGACATCTGCAACATCAACACCGGCCAGTGTGAGTACGGCAATCCGTGCAGTGACTACCATGACGGGTGTGTGGAGGATTGGGTTGATCCGGATGTGGTCGAGTTCGTCTGCTATGTGGACGACTGCTCGGAGTACATCGGCTCGAATTGTCTGGGTCCTGACGCCATCGGCGTGTGTATGAACGGGGAGTGCGTTGCACCCACGCTCATGCCGACGTGCTCGGTGGATGAGGACTGCGAAGACGGCGCCCTGTGCACATACGACGCATGTTGGCAGGGTGTTTGCGAGAACACGCCGGCATGCATGGGAGATGCTGAGTGTGTAGTCACGGACGAGCTCAAAGGTGGTTTTGGCTGCATCGTCAACTGCGGTCTTCCAGGTTTCAGTTACGGTGGCACATGTGTTCAGGAGCAGTCTGGTGAGTTCGGTCAGTGTCTGGATGCTGTGTGCATGCCGTTTGGCGCGGAGTGCAGTAACAGCGGTCACTGCAATGACTGGAATGACAGTACCGAGGATTGGTGCACAGAATCCGGCATTTGCCAGTACGATCCAATCTTCGTCGAAGGCCCGCTGTGCTATCCTGTCATTAACTACGACATCGTCAAGAACGATGAGGTCGTGGAAAGTGGGGTGGTGGAGATCGATCTGGGGTGCTGTCA
>CAZKMQ010000050.1:0-6643 GCA_964554065.1 uncultured Gammaproteobacteria bacterium
AAGGCACGGGTAGCGGAAGCTGTTCGTGGATCACCTCCTTTCTAGGGAGTTTCTGGACTTGCATTTTTATAAAATGATAAGACCGAACTCAGTCGACGTGCCTATCGGTTCTGTTCCCTTGGGAACAGATATGGCATGAAAATAAAAACAGAAAAAGGATTGGTTAAAAATAATTCTCTGTCTACGGTAGTACTGATATGCCTGCATATTGGAGACTATAGTTATATTCTTTTAAGACGTCGTTCTTTTTAATGAGAATATTGGCTATAGTCTTTAGTGTGTAGGTTTTTTGTTACTACTGCTATTGCGCAAACCTGTTGGAAATGATAGAATTTTTGCGTTGGGACGGGCGTTTATCGATTTTTGACTTTGTCAAAAATACTTCCGCCCTCCGTAAAAAGACTTGTAAGCAAGCTTTCGGTCTTTCTCCTACGGGCGTTTAGCTCAGTTGGTTAGAGCGCTTCACTGATAATGAAGAGGTCCCAGGTTCAAATCCTGGATCGCCCACACGAAATATAATAGCCATCACAGGCACGTTTGTTCCACCAGCGTGGAACTGCACCACCACTCATTGCTTTGCTACTCAACTGAGTAGACCATGCCAAAGCAATTCGTGAGTACCTGTGATGGCTATTATATTTCGTGTTGTTATATAGGTGTGGAATAGGCGGAGGTGTCGCCCCGCCTGTAATGTTTGAAAAACAGTCCGAAAGGGGGTTTTTTTGTTATTGACAAACACAACAAACAATGCTACATTCCACATCAAGTTGCCATTGCGGTATACTTGGTTTGTCTCAGTGATATACGCGTGCATTTCTATACATTGCAAGTTATCGCTGAGGCACATTCACAACTGGAGGGGGTTTAATGCGAAAATTGTATCGCAAACAAGAAGACGGTGCCGGATGGCTGGTTGTCTCTGGCGGAGGTTACCAAGTTGTGTACAAGCGAAGGTCTCTTGTGCTCATGGTGTTGGCTGCTTTGTGGCTCAAGCTGGGTGGCAGTTACTGGTATGGTCTGCATCAGCGGCTTTTGACCAAGGTCATGCATCTGGAGTATGGCAGTGACCCAGTTGAACTAGATAATCGGTTGCGTCGCGAGAACGCGTGGTTCAACATCAACTACTGCAACAAGCCGGTGCAGTTCACCATGCCGAGCTATCTTGCTCGGCTCAAGTTCAGGCAGTCGCTCAACCAAGCGCTGATCAAGCTCGGGCGCATGGTTCCGGCGAACAAGTTGGTGATCTAGACCAAACACCGATAATTGATCCATTATCTACAGGCGACGTTGGTGTGGCGGCAGAAACGTAACAGTTTCTGCCGCTTTTTTAATTAAATGGTATACTGTGATTGTTATCTGTGAGATTTTTTATGAATAAATCAAACCCTTGGTTAGTACTTATAATTTCTGCCCTGTCCTTTTTGGCAACAATTATTTTGTTTTCAATGTCAACATACTTTGCTCAAAAATATGGATGGGAAGGTGACGGGACGGTCATTGTAAGATTTATTCTTGGTTTGTCTGGTTTGGCAAGTGTTCTTGGTATTATAGTTGGTATTCCTGTTGGTATTGTGTTAATGGTA
Source organism: uncultured Gammaproteobacteria bacterium (assembly GCA_964554065.1). Taxonomy (GTDB): domain Bacteria; phylum Patescibacteriota; class Patescibacteriia; order Magasanikbacterales; family JBBTQS01; genus CAZKMQ01. Next base: position 1,584 of record CAZKMQ010000050.1, read on the forward strand.
AAAAAGCAGAATGCCAAAGCTGAGACAAGTTCTCATCCTGCTTCTAAAACTGCACCTGGAGTGCCAGCAGCACCTGGATCAGTTGATCCTTTTATTAAGAAGTGGTCATGGGGCGCGTTTTTTGGTGGTTTCATATGGGTGTTGGGGAATAGGATGTATAAATGGGCGATCGGCATGTTGATACTGGCACTTATTCCTGTGCTTGGTGGCTTAGTTCTTTTTGGTTTATCTATTTATCTTGGTATCAAGGGTCGAGAAATTGCTTGGGCTAAAGGGTGGGCAAGTCTTGAAGAATTCAAAAAGCGACAAAAGGTTATGGCTTGGGTTATCTTGGTGGTGATTATTTTACTATTTGCTATGGCATTTGCAGCTGGTGATCTATGAGATATAAGAGTTTAATAATTTTACTTTTTGCATTCATCTTGTTGCCTATAACTGTTTTTGCTGCAGCGCAAGATACTGAACTTGAAGCGTGTTTTGATAAAGCAATGCCAGAACATGATTCTTGTGTGTGGAACTTGGCAATCGAGCGGCATGATTATGATATTTGTAATGAGCTTGAAGATATATATTATAAGAGTGATTGCACACGTGAAGTTGCTGGAGTAGGTGCAACAGTTGAAGATTGCAAGTATACTGCATCGCCGCCAGAATGTTTTGTTAGGTTTGCTGTGGAAGAAAATAATGGTGCGATTTGTGGGATGGCGTCAGTGAGGAATACTGCAAAGATTCTTTGTCAGGTTGGTTTTAATTGCACAGGCGATGAGCCTGATGAGTTAACATATCGTGATGAGTGTAATATTGGGTTTGCAAAAGCAACAGCAACAGATTCTTCTTGTGCGTATGTAGAACATGCTGAAGGGAAAAATACCTGTTATGCAGGAGTGGCGCAAGCGGCTAAAGACGAATCTTTTTGTGAAAAAATGGAAGAGCCTTCCGCAATTGTTAAAAGAAATTGTTATCAATCGGTTGCTGAAGCAAAAAGCGACCCATCAATTTGTGATAGAAGTGGAGACAAAAATAATTGTTTGATAGGCTATGTTTGCAACAAAAAGCAGTTTACTGTTTGTGATCAAGTTAGTGATGGTCGCTCATTTGATTGTTATCAGCAGATTAGTCTTAATTGTGAAGATTATCCAAGCTCATTGCAGAAAAAGTGTCTTGCCGTGCAATGGATTAATACACCGTCTGCACATCCTAAGTTTCCATTAGCGCTTGGTGTGATTATATCTTCAATCGTGATTACATTGTTATTGCTTTTCCGTGGATTTGTGCGCACACAAACCACATTTCCAGATCGTCTTGTGATTTTACCTATTATCTTGTGGTTAGCTTACATACCAACCCGTTTTATGTTTTCTGGAATTGGTAATGAGGTCTATGATCAGTCGATGAGTGTGCTGATCATACTGACCGTGTCTTTCATTGTTGCAATTTTGCTAAAGCAATTGGTAGTATCTACAAATAATGGTATTGGCCGTCAAATATTTCGAGCATTGTTTTACTTTGTTGGTTTGTTTTTCGTTACTGCAGAAACATTTGTAGCTCCTTTGCTTATTGATACTTACGCGCCTATTGATCTGCAAAAATTTGGTTTTGTTGGTCAAATATTTGAGACGCTGCTTCTGTTTGGGCCGGTATTAGCTGCGACATTAATGTGGTTATATTTGATGATAACGCAAAAGTCCAAGCGAAAAAAACTTCTTCTACATTTTGTACCATTGCTGCTTGCAATTGTCTTAACTGTGGCGTATTTCTTTACTCTTGCAAGTCTTTCGTAGCGTGCTTTTACCCCTTGCAACTATCATAAAATCGTGCTATACTGCGCGCATACGTTATGATTACTGATCCTGGTCTGTACGACCCAAATCAAGAGGATACATCAACAAAGTGGTATGCCACTAAGGTTTTTTTCATAGAATTAACCAAGATTGTAGCTCTGACGTTGATTGTAATTTTCGCTGTTCGGCACTTTTTGTTCAAACCTTTTGTAGTGAAAGGCGCGAGTATGGAGCCGAATTTTTTTGAACGAGAATATTTGATTATTGATGAACTTTCCTATCGGTTTGTTGAGCCAAAGCGCGGGGAAGTTATTGTTTTTCGTCAGGAGGATGATCGGCGTGAGTTTTTCTTAAAGCGCGTGATTGGTTTGCCAGGAGAGAAAATAAAAGTCCAGGGAGGTAAAGTCGTGGTTTATAATATAGATAATCCACAAGGAATTGTGGTGATGGAGAATGGTTATCTTCCTGATTCATCATACACATCAGGTGAAATGGTACTAACGCTTTCTGAGGATGAGTATTATGTGCTTGGTGATAATCGTAATGTGAGTTTGGATTCAAGAAAATTCGGTTCTGTGAACCGCAAGATGATTGTGGGTCGCGCGTGGTTGCGCGGGTTCCCGTTTGATAGATTTGGTATTACTGATTTACCTGAATATAATTTATAACAAAAGCTATGCCTAAAAAAGACACAAAAAAGGAGGCAGCGCCAAAAGCAGCACCAAAAAAAGCCGCTGTTACTGATGAAGAAGAGAAGCCAAAAAAGAAGATTAAAGTGCCAAAAAATGTTCGTGGAATGCGCGATCTGTTACCTGAAGATGAGAAGTATTGGCGGTTTTGTTATGAAACTGCACAAAAGATTGCAGATCAGTTCGATTTCGAACGAATTGATACACCAATTGTAGAGCCAGAAGAGCTGTTTGTGCGTTCGGTTGGAAAGGGGACAGATATTATTGATAAGGAGATGTATACTTTCCTAGACCATGACGAACACAAGCTCGCGCTCCGCCCTGAAGCTACCGCTTCAGTCTGTCGCGCGTTCATAAACCACGGCATGTTCAATCGTCCGCAGCCACAGAAGCTTTGGCTATGGGGTCAGATGTTTCGTCATGATCGTCCGCAAGCTGGAAGACATCGTCAGTTTTTTCAGTCAGATTTTGAAATTATTGGTGACGCTTCCCCTGCAACAGATGCGCAAGTTATTTTGCTAACCCATGCTTTTTTTAAAGCACTTGGATTGCAAACTAAGGTACACATTAATAGTATTGGTCTGCCAGAAGATCGTGCTCGATATAAGATGGAACTTGTGCAGTGGTATCGTGCGCGTAAGAAAGAGCTTTGTGAGCACTGTGTGAAACGCTTGGTGCGCAACCCACTTCGATTGTTGGATTGTAAAGAAGAAGGGTGTGTTGCAATTCGCGCCGAAGCACCACAGATTGTGGATTGGTTGGGAGATGAAGCAAAGAAGCATTTTATGGCAGTACTTGAATATTTAGACGAGCTTGAGATTCCATATTTTGTGGATACGTTCTTGGTGCGCGGTTTGGATTACTACACCAAGACTGTGTTCGAGTTCTACCCGGTTGATGATGAGGGTGAGTCTGCGCAATCCGCGTTATGTGGTGGTGGTCGCTATGACTTGCTCATGGAGCAGCTTGGCGGAAAGGAAACTCCAGCATGTGGTGTGGCTCCAGGCATTGATCGCGCGATTCTAGCCATGAAAGAGCAGAAAGTTAAGCTGCCAAAGCAGAAAAAGACCAAATTATTTGTGGCACACTTAGGTGAACAAGGAAAGCGGCGAGCACTAGCACTTTTTAACCATTTACGTGAAAGCGGTTTTGTTATGAAGTCTAACTTTGCCAAGAATGCACTTAAGGCACAGCTTGAGATTGCTAATGAAGAAAAGATTCCATTTGTTGTGCTTGTGGGACAAAAAGAAGTACAAGACGACACAGTAATCATCCGCGACATGGATTCCGGAACTCAAGAAGTTGTGGAATACTCCAAAATCGTTGAAGAATTGAAGAAAAAAATGAAAAAGAGTAAGTAGATCATAAAAAACCGCCCATAGCATGGGCGGTTTTTTTACTCAGCAAGCCACTCAAGAGCTTCTTTTTCGGTTTGAAATTGCTTGGTGTTCTTTTTTCCTGCAGATTGCATCACAAAATTAATTGCTACACGCACAGGTAAGCTCATACCATAAAATGCTAACTTTCCTAGCTTCTTTTGAGCAGATAATTCTGTGAGTTCCTTTCTTGCTTTTGAACTTGTGCCTGTATTTTCACTTACATTAACCAGCATATCGCTGGGCCCATGTTTTTCAAGTAGTTGTGCTGTAATTTCCTTTGTTTCTATTGCACTTGCTTCGTCTACATTACCTATAGACTCACACCTAATTAGATTGTATTCTTTGTCCCACCATGTGCTTATTTTGTCCATAAAAGTATATGCTTATGAGCTAGATTTTTGTTGTTTCTTTCTAAAAGATTGTGCATGGCGTATTGGATTTTGTTGCGCAGGTTGTTCTAGGTCTGGCAGCGCAGATTCGATTTGATTCCAAATTTTTTCAATTTCATCAAGTTCTAGTTCTCTTTCACTTTGAAATGAGATTGAGCCGGGTTTAACTGTAATTGATACACCGTTCTCTTTTAGCTGTTGTGCAAGTTTTTCAGGAAATTGGAAGTTCAAAAGTGGTTCATTTTTGAATCCGATTTTTTGTTTGTGTCCGTGAAATCCTGATTCAAAAGTTGTGTAACCCTTGCGGTGCAAATTAAGTACGGCACTTCGCACTTGAGGTTCAATATTTTCTATATAACATCCCATATCTATTTCCTCTTGTGTTACCTCTTTGCGATCTTCTTTTCGTTTTGCAACTTCAGAGTTCTTGTCATCAATTGTGTTTCTTCTGAGTTTTGCGTAGTGGCTGAGAAATTTGATTTTTTCAGGAGAGAGTTTATGAAAAGCACTCATTTGCTCTAATTCTACAGTAGTGCCGCTCTCTAATATTTTTGTTACTGTTTCTTCGTTAGTAAAATCGTATTTTTTTTGCTTAATTCTAGATTCGTTTTCAGGCATATGGCAAAATTATATGACTGAATTATATCAGTTCTATTGACAAAAATACATCCTTAAGTTAAAATTACCCAGCAATTACTTACATTAATACTACAAGAAAGGCAGGTGAATTGTTGTGATACAAGTTGAAAGAAATAAAGGTGAGAGTTTTGAGGCGTTTATGCGCCGATTCCGTAAAGCTATGACCATGAGTGGGACATTGCT
>CAZKMQ010000051.1:0-6615 GCA_964554065.1 uncultured Gammaproteobacteria bacterium
GGGACATTTTTTTTCTTTGTACCGGTTCCCAAACCATCATCTGATGGATCCCAAGTTACCACAACTGCGTGGCGTGACCCAGGTTGATTTGATAACAATTTTACCAAATCCTCAATTTGATCGCGACCAAAATGGTGACGCCATCGATACCCATATGCCGCAAGAATCTTTCCATCTTCTTCAGTAAAGTCATCCCAGATTTTTGTAAACTGATCCAGAAACTCATCCGGCCGCTGGGACCCCATCAAAAACCAGATCTGCTCAGCCACAAATAGTCGCACGGGAATGCGCCTCAAGGTGAGCAATGGAAATCCAGAATCAATTTCAAAAGTCAGACCAGGAATAATCTTGGTCCGATGTCCAGTGCGCTCATTTAATTCCTCAATCCCCTCATTCATTATGCGCAAAATCGCTTGTTTATATAGTTTGTCAAACTGTGCCATATACAAGAGTTTACCAGGGAAACTCGATAGGTGGCAAGTTTGAATAAAAACAACAACGACCTGTCTGTTAAACTGGTCGTTGGTGTTAGTTATTGAGTTGTAGATTGGGCTAGTTAGCTGACTGCGCAGATTCCTCTTCGGCGTCCTGCTTCTGCCAATGTTCCATCGCCTTGAAGCAGTGGATGCACAGGGACATCCATCCAAGTGCGATGAACGCCGCCAAAAAGATGGCATGACCTGCATCCACCACGCTCATGTCAAGCGCCATGTTGGCCTGCAAAAGCAGATAGAGCACACCGACCTGAACGGCCAAAAATGCGATCAGCTTGAGGAACTCCTTACCCACCCCGCCGAGATACTCGTCGGAGAACACGTTCATCAAGATGAAAAAACCCACTCCACCAACAAGCGAAAGCATGCTGATGGCGAACAACCCTGCGAAAAGGATTGTGAGCGCTGCAACCAAAGTTGCCATGTTTTTTCCCTCCAAACGCAGTTACGGCTGCGCGTGCCGGAACAAGTTATAACGAAAGACCTCCCTTCGTATAACCAGACAATGAATCCTAACACAAAAAACCCATTTTGTCAAGGGTTTTTCGTAATATTTATACTTATTTTAGCGATTTCCTGTCTGTACCACCATCTCTACTAAGCGGTGGGCATACCCATATTCGTTGTCATACCATGCAAGCACCTTAATAAGGTTTCCGCCCACAACCTTTGTAAATCCTGCATCAAAAATCGCACTGTGCGTGTTACCAATGATATCACTGGAAACGATTGGGTCTTCCGTGTACTGAATGATGTCTCGGTACAAAATATTTTGTGATGCTTTTTTGAACATCGCATTAATCTGCTCAGGTGTGGTTTTTTTCTTAGTCAAAATTGTAAAATCTGAAAGCGAGCCAGTTGCTACTGGAACTCGCACAGCCATTCCATCAAATTTTCCTTTGAGTTGTGGTAAGGTTTCTGTTGTGGCGATAGCTGCACCGGTTGTGGTTGGAATAATGTTCATTGCTGCGGCACGCGCGCGGCGCAAATCTTTGTGTGGTGCATCTTGCAATCGCTGATCAGCAGTGTAGCCATGGATAGTTGTCATGAATGCTTTATCAATGCCGAGTCGTGCGGCGATAATCCCCATGATTGGTGAGATGCAATTGGTAGTGCATGATGCATTATTAATCACATGCTGACCTTTTTTCAATTTCTTATCATTTACTCCACGTACAAACGTTGGAACATTTCCACCCTTTGATGGTGCGGAAATAATTACTTTACGTGCACCTGCAGCCAAATGCTGTGATGCGCTTTCTTCAGTTCGAAACGCACCAGTCGCTTCAACAACCACATCAATATTTAAATCTTCCCAAGGCAATTGCAATGGATCTTTTTCTGAAAATGCTTTGACGGACTTTCCACCAACTTTCAAAGAATTTTTCGTAGCGCTCACTTTCTTATTATACTGTCCGTATATAGTATCGTAGCTCAACAAATGCGCCAGAGTTTTGGTATCGCTTAAGTCATTAATCGCTACGATTTCAATATTTTTATTCTCAAGCGCAATTTTCAAGGTGTGCCGCCCAATGCGACCAAATCCATTAATTGCTAATCGAATTTTTTTTGCCATAGAAAAAATATTACGTCGCACTTATTGTACCACAAAACAAAACAAGACGTTGAGTTACAACGACTTGTTTGTTGGTTTACGATCTAGTGCGTAGACCGCTTCGCGATCCCGGGGTTCATCCCCCCAAAGCAGTTGGGATCAGGGACGTACTCAACCAGAACACTGACCATCAGTGTGTGTGGAACCGGATCTGCCTCACTGACCCCCATCTCTCGTTCCCAGCCAACCACTTGCACCTTGCCCAGCTCAGCGAGCACCCCTGCGGCAACCCACTCATCAGTAGGCTCATGACCCATTCTCACCAACCGGTGCTTGCGTGTGCCCGCTGTTGGATTCTGCACCACTTTCTGGCCAAGTGAAAACACACAGGACAAAAAGTCAGAAAGACTTCTGCGGTTAGCCGTCTCAATTGACCCGGTTAACCCTGAGTAAATGCCATTCACATGGCGAAGCATGTCTTCGTGCAAAGGCATCATGGTTGTTTGAGATGGCAGCGCCTCACCAGGAAACGTTGACCGAAAAGCAGTAAACGCATCCTCACCTGGCAAACAAATGAGCACGCGTTGCGCCCTTTCCTTATCAGTGAAGTGCAACAAGTGCATGTCTTCCATTTTATTCCTCCTCCTCTGTATGAATGCGTGGTGAGATTCGCGGCGCATGTAATTCGCTCACTATTTCACCACGTCTTGGAACATCAACTCTATGAAATCAACAACATATTCCAAGAGGTGTATTGAATCAGAACTATGTGATTATGTCAACAATATCTTATGATGTGTTATACTTTTAAAGCATTAAGCAAAAAATATGAACCCTATTATAGACCGACCAAGCAACAAACTGTTTTGGGATAAAAACCGTCAAATCTTTTACCAAAAATTTAATGGAAAACACACTGAAGCAGAAGCGCAAATAATTGTAGATGCAGCACGTAAGTATGCAATAGAGAACAAACTCAATTCAGTTGATTGGATTGTAATTCCAGAAAATGAAGATTCAACTGTTAATGGGAAAGCAAGGCGGATCTATGGTGAATATGCAAAAGAAAATAACAGCCACAAATTTGCATTCATATCCCCTGGAATGATGATTAGGGTAATAGCTAATATGGTGTTTAGTGCGTACGGACAAAAACACAAAGTCAAAATTTTTGAAACGAGGAAGAAGCAATGGAGTGGTTAAAGGAATAAAAAAGCCGGCCTGCGGCCGGCTTTTTAGATACAAATATCTTACCCAACTTGCGCAGCAACTTCTGCCGCAAAATCACTGGCTTCTTTTTCAATTCCTTCACCAAGTTCGTATCGCGCGAAACGACGGATAGTAATCTTCTCACCAATTTCTCCAATTGCTCCAGTGACCAGCTGCTCAATGGTTTTATCTTCATCTTTTACAAATGCTTGCTCAAGCAAACATTCTTCGCTGTAAAACTTGTTCATCTTTCCTTGAACAATCTTATCAATCATTGCTTCTGGCTTCCCTTCTGCACGAAGCTGATCAATGTACACGCGTTTCTCTTTATCAAGAATTTCCGGTGTTACTTCATCACGACTTAAATAACGTGGCCCAATTGCTGCAATGTGCATAGCAATGTCTTTGACCAACACGCCGAACGGCTCACTCTTTGCCACAAAATCTGTTTCACAATTTACTTCAAGCAAAACACCAACGCGGCCCTGGCCATGAATATAACTGTGCACTAATCCTTCAGCTGCAACTTTTCCTGCACGCTTAACAGCTTTAGCTGCACCACGCTTTCGCAAAAGCTCAATTGCTTTTTCTTCATTCCCCTGCGCTTCGTCAAGTGCTTTTTTCACATCCATCATACCGGCACCTGTGCGCTCACGAATTTTTGTAATTGTTTGCAAGTCAACTCCCATATATTTTCCTTCCTAATATAATTAAACTGCAGTAGAAATCTTCTCAGCAGGTTGACGCTTCACTGGCGCAACCACTGGCTTTGCTTCTACCTTAATTAATTTCTTTCCTTCGTTAACAGCGTCCGCAATTGTATTTGCCAAAAGCGTAATTGAACCAACCGCATCATCATTTCCTGGAATAACTTTTTGAACTGTGTCTGGATTCACGTTAGAGTCACAAACCGCAATAATTGGCACGCCAACAGTTCGCGCTTCTTCACGAGCTGTTTTTTCATGACGAATATCCATTATGAAAATCGCATCCGGACGCTTAGTCATTGTGCACACACCAGAAAGATATCCTTCAAGCTTTGCAATCTCTTTATCAAACATAACGCGCTCCTTTTTTGTATACTTTTCCAGCCCACCGGTATCGCGCTGCTCTTTCATATCATTGAACTTTTTAAGAAGTTTTTTAATCTCCTGAAAGTTTGTCAGGAAACCACCAAGCCACCTCTCCGTAATATATGGCATACCACAACTTTCTGCTGCTGCCTTAACTGGTGCTTGCGCTTGACGTTTTGTTCCCAAAAATAAAACAGTGCCGCCTTTTGACGCTACTGTCTTTGTATACTCAGCCGCTTCAGCAAGAAGCTGTTGAGTTTTTTCTAAATTAATAACATGCACGCCTTGACGTACAGTAAAGATGAACTGCTTCATCTTAGGATGCCACCGATTTGCCTGATGCCCAAAATGAACACCGGCCTGGAGCATCTCCTTAAGTGTTGGAAGATTTCCCATAGATTTCTTTTTACCTCTCCCAGTACTGTGGCGGACCTTCCTTATATAGGAGGCAGAATCGCGACAGCGCTCCCTGGGATGTGTGATTAATAACTGGCGATAGTGTACTAGGGATGAGATTTTGTGTCAAGCATGGTATTAGAGTAATATATACACGAACCTTTTGAAACCGATTTACAAAATATGATACCCCATTCACTGGTCGATCCGGCACACACCGCATTATTAGTCATTGATATCCAAAATGACTACTGTTCAAGCTCCGGAAAAATAGCTCAACAACTTGACCTTGACCTATCAACACTACAAAATACTATTCCTAACATTATTGAGTTTGTTAAAAATGCCAGAGCAAAAGGGCTACCAATTATTTTTACTCAAATGATAGAAGATCCTGAACATATGGCCGAGAATGCACAACTGAAAAACGACGGCAAAGCGTTTTGCTCTCCTAACACCGAAGGATTTGATTACTATAAAATCAAACCTCATCAAAACGACCATCAACTTATCAAAAAATCATATGATGCTTTTTCAAACCCTGAACTTGAAAACATACTTAAGAAGAAAAATATCAAAAACACTATAGTCATTGGTGCTTACACTGCAGTTTGTGTTGATGCAACAATCCGATCTGGATTTACTCGCGGATATCACATTGTTGTACCTGAAGATTTAGTAGGAATGCCAGAGGAGCGCATGTATCAACATGACGCGGCACTGGATGTATGGAAAATCATATTTGCTCATGTTGTAAATTCAAACTCTATACTCTCTGCATGGGGATAAAAAACAACTCCTTGACACATTTCACGCTCTCCGGTATTATATCCCCATCTTATGAAAACAGACATTCACCCAACCTATAATACAAAAGCAAAAATCACCTGCGCATGTGGTGAGAATTTTGAGGTTGGATCAACACAAGAATCAATTCGTGTGGAGCTTTGCAACAAATGCCACCCTTTTTATACTGGTAAACAAAAGTTCGTTGACTCTGCTCGCCGTGTTGAAAAATTCCAAGAGAAAATGGCAGCAAAGGAAACCGTTGGAGCTGCACGCAAAGGAAAGAAGGTAAAACGCGCTGCACGTGCTGCCAAGAAAAAGGAAGACGCAAAATAGCCCTGCGGGGAAAGTTTTTATGATATGCTTAAGGCATGTTTTTTTAATATGAAAAACCACCAAGAACAACTTGAGACAATTGAAAAGCAGATGCAAGATCCTGCCAATGTTTCTGATTCCAAAAAAATGAAAAAGCTTGGACAGGAATATAATGAACTCAACGAAATTGTTGAAGCGCAAAATATTGTAGTTGAAATTAAAAAGGATATTGCCGGTGCAGAAGAAATGGCAAGCAATGATGACGCTGAAATGGCAGAGATGGCTAAAGCTGAACTTGAAGATTTGCAAAGTAAAAAAGTTGCAGCTGAAGATGTGCTCAAAGAACTATTGCGACCTAAAGATCCAATGGACAAAAAAGATGTGATTATTGAAATCCGCGCTGGAGCTGGAGGTGACGAAGCTGCGCTTTTTGCAGGAGACCTTATGCGCATGTATACAAAGTACTCTGAATCACGCGGCTGGAAAACAGAACTCATGAGCGCTAACCAAATCGGAATTGGTGGATTTAAAGAAGTGGTCTTTTCTATCGCCGGCACTAACGTTTACCAAGACATGAAATACGAAATGGGTGTGCATCGTGTTCAGCGCATCCCGGAGACTGAAAAGCAAGGACGCATTCACACTTCCACTGCTTCAGTTGCTGTGCTGCCAGAAATTGAAGAAACAGAATTTGCAATTAATGATAATGATCTGCGTATTGATACATTCTGTGCAAGTGGTGCTGGCGGCCAAAGCGTGAACACCGCATATTCTGCTGTTCGCATTA
>CAZKMQ010000052.1:0-6597 GCA_964554065.1 uncultured Gammaproteobacteria bacterium
TTGGATTTTCACCGCAACATTTGGTGTTTTCTTTTTGGGAAGTTTGTGGGAGTATATATCTATAGTAAGTGGCCTGCACAAGCATGTGTGCTATCCATGTGTAAGCGCTAAGAAAAAACTTAAGAAATAGTTATGCCAATTCATGACAATAAAGTTAAAAAATTAGAAGAGCGCGCAAATGCGATTCGAAAGGATTTGATTAGCATGTTGGTAGAAGCTGGATCTGGTCATAGCGCCGGACCACTTGATATGGCAGATATTTATACAGCTTTGTATTTCCATGTGCTGAATCACAAGCCAAAAAATCCGTGGTGGGAGAAGCGCGATCGTGTGATTTTGAGTAATGGTCATATTTGTCCAATTCAATATGCTACTTTGGCGCATGCCGGGTATTTTTCCAAGAAGCATTTAAAAACTTTACGCAAACTAGGTACTAAACTCCAAGGACATCCACACCGTCGTGCACTTGGAGGAATTGAAAATGCTGGTGGTCCGTTAGGACAAGGTGCATCAGTTGCCATGGGTGTTGCCTTGGCTGGTCAATTGAAACGCGCGCGGTATGAAACGTTTTTGTTGACTGGAGATGGTGAGCTTAATGAAGGACAGTGTTGGGAAGCATTTATGTTGGCTGGAAATGCACCGCTTCATAATTTGACTGTGATTGTTGATCGCAACAATATCCAGATTGATGGTATGACTGAAGATGTGATGGCATTGGATTCTTTGCGCGCGAAGTTTGAAGCGTTTGGTTTTCATGTAATTGATGTTGATGGACATAACATTCGTGCATTTGTTGATGCATGTGATCAGGCGAAAGCGGTGTATGAGAAGCCGGTGGCAATCATTGCACATACGATTCCAGGCAAAGGAGTTGAGTACATGGAATGGGATTACACTTGGCATGGCAAACCACCAAAAGCTGGTGAGGAAGCCCGAAATGCTTTGCATGATTTGAGAACATTAGGTGGAAAGATTAAGAGCGAACACGAATAATATGAAACTGAATCCACAAATGTATTTAAAGAAAAATATTTTTACTACGCCGGACATGATCCCAACGCGTGATGGCTATGGTCATGGTGTGGTGGAGGCTGGAGATAAAAATGAAAATGTGGTTGTGCTGTGTTGTGATCTTACAGAGTCCACACGTTCACATTGGTTTCGTGAAAAATATCCAGATCGGTTTTTTGAAATGGGAATTGCTGAGCAAAATATGGCAGGTGTTGCGGCAGGTATGGCGCAAGAAGGTTTGGTTCCGTTTATTTCAAGCTATGCTGTGTTTTCCCCGGGACGTAACTGGGATCAGTTGCGTGTGTCTGTGTGTTATGCGGAAAACAATGTGAAAATTATTGGCGCGCATGCTGGAATTTCTGTTGGTCCTGATGGGGCAACACACCAAGCGCTTGAAGACATCGCGATTACGCGTGTGTTGCCAAACATGACTGTGCTTGTGCCATGTGATGAAGAAGAAACACGTAAAGCGGTTTTGGCTGCAGCTAAGATGAAGGGGCCGGTGTATATTCGTTTTGCTCGTGAGAAAACACCATGCATGACAAGCAAGCGCACGCCGTTTGGAATTGGTAAGGCAAAGGTTTTTGCAAAAGGAAAAGATGTAACTATTGTTGCATCCGGTCCGCTTGTGTATGAAGCATTAGTTGCGGCAAAGGATTTGGCAAAGAAAGGCGTAAGTGCGGAGGTAATTAACTGTCCATCTATTAAACCGCTTGATAGCAAAACAATTGTTACATCAGTGCGGAAGACTAAATGTGTGGTAACTGTAGAAGAACACCAAACAACCGGTGGACTATTTGGTGCAGTTGCAGAATGTTTGTCACAAAATCGTCCGGTGCCGATTGTGCCAGTTGGTGTTGATGATAGTTTTGGTGAATCCGGAGCGCCGGATGAGCTTTTGACTAAATATGGGATGAAAGCTAAAGATGTGGTTGCTGCGGCGCGGAAAGTTTTAAAGAAAAAATAATATGTACGACATTATTTCATTGGGCGATTCAACAATTGATACTATAGTTGGTATAAGTGACGCAACTGTGGCATGTAGTATTGATAAAGATAACTGCATGTTGCAATTGCGCTATGCAGATAAGCTACCGGTTGAAACCATTACGCAGAAAGTTGCCGGTAATTCAGCAAACAATGCTGTGGGCATGGCGCGACTTGGTTTTAAAACATTATTCCACACTATACTTGGTGATGATTCGTCAGGAGATACTATTATTAAGGAGATGAAAAAGCAGGGTGTAGATGTAAAATTTATTGAGCAAAAGAAAAAACGATCTACAAATGCATCAACCGTGATTAATTACAAAGGTGAACGAACTATTTTGGTGTATCATGCGCCGCGCACATATCGGTTGCCAAAGTTGCCCAAGGCTAAATGGGTTTATTATTCCAGTTTAGGTAAAGATCACAAGCGATACAACACACAAGTGATCAAGTACGTTAAAAAGCATAAGGTGAAAATGGGATACAACCCAGGCACGTATCAGTTTTTGGAAGGATTAAGTGAAGTAAAGCGAGTGCTTGCAGCAACACATGTCGTGTTTGTAAATGTTGATGAAGCTTCGCGCATTGTGAAAAAGAAAAAGACAATTTTGTCATATGCTAAAGCTTTGCACAAGCTTGGCCCAAAGATCGTTGTGATAACTGATGGCCCAAATGGTGCGCATGCTTATGATGGAGTTACACTATTTAGTACAGGAATTTTTGAACAAATAAAAGTGATTGAGCGAACAGGCGCTGGAGATGCATTTGCTGTTGGGTTTGTGAGTGCGCTTATGGATGGTAAGGATATTCCAGAAGCAATGCAGCGTGGGCATTATGAAAGTTGTGGTGTAATTTCTCATATCGGGCCACAAGATGGTTTACTTAATCGTAAGCAGATGAGTCAGTATAAGAGAAGGTTGGGCGAACTTAAGGTTACAAAAGTATGAGCAGGATTTTCGCAACATTAAATGATATTTTGCCTCAAGCGCGTCGTGGTGGGTATGCGGTTGGTGCATTTAACATCAACAACATGGAGATTGCGCAAGCGGTGATAGAAGTGGCAAATGAAATGGGCTCTCCAGTTGTTTTACAAACCAGCGAAGGTGCTATTAAGTATGCTGGGATGGGATACTTGGGTGCGATCGCGCGTATCGCCGCAGAACAATCTGCAGTGCCGGTTGTATTTCATCTAGATCATGGGAAAAATATTGCTTTGGTAAAAGCGGCAATCAAGTCTGGCCTGTATAGTTCAGTAATGATTGATGCTTCGTCTTTGTCATTTAAGAAAAATGTGAAGACTGTTGCGCAGATTGTGAAATTGGCGCACAAGAAAAATATTTCTGTTGAGGCTGAGCTTGGCGCAATTCCTGGGAAAGAAGATGAAGTTGATGTGAAGAATAAAGATGCATTTTATACTGATCCGGAGCAAGTTGCAGAGTTCGTGCGGCTAACCGGCTGTGATGCTGTTGCGGTTTCTGTTGGTACAGCGCATGGTGCTTTTAAAAAGGTGGGGATTGCCGGTTCACTTGATTTAAAGCGTTTAAAAATGATTAGTGAAGCGGTTAAAATTCCGATAGTGATGCATGGTGCATCGCGTGTTTGTAAAAAATTGTTAAATCGGTTGCATAACAAATGTAGTGTGTTGCGTGATTGCGATTGGATGAAAGGAGCAGTTGGTATTTCAACGGCGCAGAAGAAGCGTGCGATTAAGTTGGGGATTTCAAAAATTAATATTGATACGGATTTGCGTTTGGCCTTTGCAGTGGGAATTCGTGAAACAATGCTCGCTGACAATAAATCTATTGACCCGCGCAAACTTCTTGCAAAATCCAAAACCGAGATGAAAAAGGAAGTTGCAAAGCATATTCAGATTCATGGGAGTGTAGGTAAGGCTTAATTGATAAAAAGTAAAACACCGCAGATGTTGGTTTGTGGTGTTTTTTTGGTTCAGTGAATTTTCTAGATAAGGAATTCCTTCGCTGGCGTTGCAACGAGTTGCGCTGCAGTGAGTCCTGGATTTTTCGCAAGATACTTGCCGACCAAGTGGAAGCCTATGGCGTAACCAGTCCATCTTGGGAAGGTTGAAAGGTCTTCTCCAAAGAACCAAGCATTGTGGTTGTAGTTCTTACTTGAAAAAACATTCCTTGCTCTGTCCAGGAGACTGTGCAAAGCGACATCGTCAAGTGCGAGCGCCCATGGCGGTGGCACGACACTGTTCGTTTGTACGTCGAACCAGTCTGCAAGACCTTCGGTTATCATTGCATCAAGCAGGGTCTCGTAAGGATCTTGAATCATCCTCATACGAACAATGTGATGTAGTTCATGAGTAAGGATTCTGTGAAGCCAGAGGCTCTCAAATTCAATAATGCGACCTGAATCAAGATCGAGCTCAATTAGGTTATAGTCGTATGCTGTACCAGATATTCCAATTTCTGGTATGACTTTGTTTGGTGCATGCCTTACAACAATTATTAGACGGGGAATTGGCATCAGCCCATTGATCGCAGCTGCTGTGAGTAATATTGAGGATGTAAGTCTCTCTTTAGCCTCACCCAGCTTTCTGTCGACTAAAACTGTGTGTTCAGGAATATTCATCTCTCCCCCTTTGTTGGGTAGAGTATACAGAATTTGAATAATCTGTCAATATGGTAGTATGTTTTTCTCCAACAAACGCAATTATAAAAAAAGTAACCGTCTCGTTGAGGTGAAATTTGTTGTGCATGATGAAGTGTGTGGGATAGCGTGTCAGATTTTGAAATCCAAATCAGTCACAAAACGCCAGCAGTTAAGCGAGGAGTTACTTGATGCACTGTGCGATTTGGCAGAAATTGATATTTGCAAAATAAAAATCAGCGACACAAACCAATATCATCGCAAGCGTGGTAGCCGGACCGTTATGAAGCGTTATGGATATTACAAACCGGATAAAAAATACATTTATATTCAGAATCGTACCGCTGTTCGAGGTCAGACTTTGGCTGCGAAGACTTTTCTAAATACATTACTTCACGAATGGATGCATCACTATGATTTCTGCGCGCTTGGCTTAAATTCAATTCACACTTCAGGGTTTTATCAACGTCTTGGTAATTTGCAAAAACGACTTTTGCAGGAGTAGTGCACAGATTATCCAGCGTGCATATTGACCTCGCTCTTGTAGCGGGGTATTGTATTATAATTTCAATCTGCGGAGGAAAAAATGTATAGGTTGATGATGTTTGTGTTGTTGGTTGGATGTAGTTTGCCTGAATTGCCCGGAAAGATTGAGTTGGTGGTTTCAGATGATATGAAGCCTGTTTTAGCGGGTAGTGTGAGTGCTGGCGAACCTGAGTCCAAGTATGCTTTTGTTGAACATGAGGATTGCGATTCTGTGTCTGCTGATGCGCACACACAAAACGAGCAGCAAGTAATTCCCATACAAGTGAGTGAAGAAGTTCCAGGTGATACGTGCTGGCATGTACAGCTTGGTGATGTGTGGCTGGATGAAGTTATGGATGTAGTAGAGGTCCAGGACGGTAGTGTCCTTGTGGTGAGTAAGTGTCATGTGCCGATTAGTGAAAATGGTGAAACAGTTGCACTCGTTGTAGATATTCAGACATGTGTTGCCAAGGTAGATCGTACGGGGAAAGTGCTGTGGCAGAAGGAGTACGGTTGGGTTGAGCATGATGTGATGCTTGATATCATTGCGGCGCACGATTCGGATCAGTTTATGCTTGCGGGGTATACGCATTCGTCTGGCTCAGGCTTGATCGATGCATGGATCATGCAAATTACCACTGATGGTGAGTTGGTGTGGGAGGAAGATTACGGTACAGTCAACAATGATCTTGCTCGAGCAATTGTTGCTGATGGTGATGGTGGATATATTGTTGTTGGAAACAAAAACACTGCACCAGATGCAGGGCAGACGGCATGGTATTTCCGGATTGATTCTATGGGGCTGGTGCAGTGGGAAAATCCATATGAGATTGTTGAAGGTGGCACACTGGTTGATGTCGTTGCCCTGAGTGATGATGAGTTTGTTGCTGTTGGTAATACACCGTTCATGGATGGGCTGAACAAGAAAACAATTCTCATCGCATTTACCATGGACGGAGAAGTGTTATGGCAACGACGTCATGGCGTTGTGCCTTACCAGGTCGCAACCGGGATTGCAGCAACAAAGAAGAATGAGCTGCTTGTGTCTGGTTATGTGCGAGTTCTTGATGGTGTGATGGATGACGGGTTTATTTTGAGGACGGACATTTTTGGAGGTTTTGCGTCGCAGACTGTATATGGCGGTTATTTGTATGACATCTTCAATAGCATAGAGCCTGCTACTAATGGTGGATTTCTAATTAGTGGTTTAACACGCTCGTACGGTGTGGATGGTGATATGTGGCTTATGAAGGTTGGCAGTGATGGCCAAAAGCAGTGGCAACAAGTGCATGGCAATGAGGACTTTGATAGCGGTCTTGCTGTTCATCAATTGTCTGATGGTGTGATCATGCTGGGAGGTCGTGGAGGATTATATCGATTGGACAGGCATGGTCAGTTGTGTGATTAACAAAAAACCTCACCGCTGTAATAGTGGTGAGGTTTTATCTTGCATATGGA
>CAZKMQ010000053.1:0-6489 GCA_964554065.1 uncultured Gammaproteobacteria bacterium
ACCGGTCCGACGAGCGAGAGTAATGGAAATACTTGTATTTCCATTACCGAGCGAGGAGGATCGGTCTGCGAGCCCTGCAGGGGCGAGACAAGACCGGGTCCGCACTGTATTAGCGCTAATCTCTTTATTAGTAGTGGCACCACTATACTCCATAATACAATTATTGTCTAGAGCAGTTATCCATAATTAAAAAGACCTTGAATTCGTTAGAACTCAAGGTCTTTTTGCTCGGCCGTCATGGCCTTAGTTTGCTACGCGCAGCCGGCGTCCGGATCCTCCGGCGCGGTGTCACATGCGTCGCCGCATGCGTCACCATCCGAGTTCTCCTGGCCGGGGTTGGCGTCGGTCGGGCAGTTGTCCACCGGCGAACCATCGCCCGGATCGGGCGGATCGGGCACGCCGTCACCGTCGTCATCCTGGTCACACGCATCGCCGACGTTGTCGCCGTCGGTGTCTTTCTGATCCGGGTTATCGACACCCGGACAGTTGTCCACCGGCACGCCGTCACCATCAGTATCGAACACGCAGGTACCCTGCGGATTCTCGACCGTGATGTAGCACTCGAACCCAACGCCACAGACTGTCGGATCGCATGCGCTGCCGCATACTGGATCCGTACCGCACACACCTGTGCAGTTCGGAGTACACGTTGCGCACTTGCCGTCCTGGCAAGACTTGTCCGCCTCGCCAAACTCGCACGGTGTGCCGTTGTCTGCATCTGCTGCGCTCACGCACTTCCCATCGCTTGGGTTGCACGCGTCGCCCAAGGTACACACCTCGGAATCGTCGCAGTTCTTGGGCGTACCTGAGCACTTTCCATCCGCACAAACGTCGGTTTCGGTGCATGCGTCGCCGTCATCGCAGTCGGCCGTGTTGTTGGTCTTGTCGCACTCGCCAGTTTCGGTGTTGCACGATCCGTCCGTGCACGCGTCGCCGTCATCGCAGACCACGGGAACGCCATCTGCGCAACTGCCGTCGACACACTTGTCTCCGGTAGTGCACTTGTCTCCATCGTCGCAGTCCAAGTCGAGATTCTTGTTGATGCAGCCACCGACGTCGCCACAGCCATCAGCTCCTGGAGTGCAGCACAGATCTTCTGTGCAACCCTCGCCGTCGTCGCATGCGCTGTTGCTCGGCGTGAATGTGCACCCGGTCGCCGGGTCACACGCGTCGGTCGTGCAGTCGATGCCGTCCTGGCAAGTCAGTGCTGCACCGGAAACACATGCGCTATCCGCGCACTTGTCATTCTCGGTGCAGGCGTCGCCGTCATCGCAAACGGCCGTGTTGGCCGCATTGACGCATGCGTAGTCCTTGCAGGTATCGTCTGTGCACTCGTTGCCATCGTCGCAGTCGCTGTTGCTCAGGCACTTGATCTGCTCGGCACAGTTGTCCTTGTTCTTGTCGGACGTGTACGCGCAGTATCCCTTGTCGTCGCCGTCCTTCTTGAAACAGAAGTAGACGTCATCGAGCGCGCACGGATCGACTTCGCTGGGATCCCCAACACAGTCTTCTGGCGCGGTACACTCCTCCAGTGGCGAAAT
The DNA here is from genome assembly GCA_964554065.1 of uncultured Gammaproteobacteria bacterium. Lineage (GTDB taxonomy): Bacteria > Patescibacteriota > Patescibacteriia > Magasanikbacterales > JBBTQS01 > CAZKMQ01. The sequence goes on from CAZKMQ010000053.1 coordinate 1,542, forward strand.
CACGGTCTCGTGCTTTTGCATCTTGTTGATGTCGAGATTGGTATTCTCGTCGGCACATCCGACGAGAGACTGAAGGATCATCACACAGATGATCATGGAAACGCTACGATTCACGTAGTTTTTCATCTTGAACTCTCCTATTGCTTACGCCAGTCTTTCAAACATAGCGGTTGGGCAGTGATTGGGAATGCACACCTTCTGCCCCTAGAGGCGTGCATCCATACGAAATTCGCAGGTTTTTGGCCCAATTACAAGGAGCAAAAACCCACGATTTTCGTATATTTTTACACGAACTTTCTCCATAAGAGAAGATTGCAGGTTACCACTAAACTAGAATTTTGTCAATAGCTAAGAGATACTCAAGGGCAAATTCTTTATTTTTACTCTAAATTTAAACAAAAAAACACCGTATTATGGTGAAATTGAGGTCGGACAGGTGAGCCAAGGCAACGCCTGAACAAGCACGCGCACGTTGAACACGATCGGTAGAGCCTCTTTCGAACCTACCCACGATAGGCGTACAAACCATTTGGTAAATACAACTCCAACGATACAACCTGCCGACCACTTAAAGTATGGCAGAAAAAAATAAGAGTTGTCAAGGTGTAGTTATGAAATCTTACGAAATCCCACTGCCTCTTTAGCATAATCCTGAGCACCAGCCATTGCACCATGAAATACCGTGTACTCACCATACCGATCATTTAACCTATCCATAGCATTACTAATTCGCTCATCACGATAATCATCAAACAATCGTTGCTGCTGATTATCTTGTATAAGTCGTGATACACCAACACTTACTAGACGATATGGTGTGTGTACTATGGATTTGCTTATCATACGCATGGCAGCTTCGTATACTGAGTAACTTTGATTTATTCTTGGATTAAAATCCTCATGCACAGCATCCCCACTTCCATCTAAGCAGCGCCAAAAACAGAATATACGACCAGCCATCTTATTCTGACGACGCAAACGACGACCTACACGCTCACACATCTTCATAAGGGTGCTAGCAAGCTCATCTGGTTTCGTAGTTTTAAACGGCAATGAATATTGTGCACTAATAGACTTCTGATCAGTGATTCGATCTGTTTCTAATTCTTCATATTCTCTGCCATGCATCTTCAGCCATAATCCATACCCTGACTTACCAAATAATCGAAACAATTCTACAGCATCTGCATCATACAACTGATCAAGTGTATATATACCAACACCACGCAACTTCTTACCAATGGCTGGACCAATACCCCACGCAGACTCGACCTCGCGACCAACATACCAGTTAGGTAAATCCTGAGGTGTGAGTACTACTAGCCCATCAGGCTTCATTGAATCTCCAGCAAGCTTAGCAAGAAATCGTGTTGGTGCAATACCAACAGATGCACGAAGCCACTCCCCGATCTCTGTACGCAACCGATGCTTAAGTAAATGCGCCAAAGCAATAGCCTCATCAACACTGCGTGCTGACCAATCAATATTTACAAATGCCTCATCAATACTATATTGCTCAACAAGTGGCGAATATTGATGTAATAATTTCATAAATGCTTGTGAATACAAGCGATATGTCTTCGTACGACCTGTACGAGCGATAACGTGTGGACAACGCTCTTGGGCTTCTTTATAGGTCATACCGGTCTTAATACCAAAATCACGCTTTGCTTCAACTGAGGAAGCAAGTACAACACCCTTAGGACTCATGTATGCCAAAACTACAACAGGCTTACAGCGCAAGGATGGATCAACCTGCTGCTCAACAGATGCAAAAAATGAATTCATGTCCATGTGTAAAATCATATGCAAAGATATCCACAAAATAATCTCTTGACGATGTTTTTTTATTCGTTATAATTCATCTCAGTCTCACTTGTTGAGACAGAAAAACACCGGGGCGGCACTCCATCGCACGGTGTTTTTCGTTTGCCTTTTAATTTCTCCCAAAGCACATGTGCATTGAGTTATTTTTGTTTTTGACACACCCTAAGAACTAGTGACGCCCATACGTCATTATTGATTGTATTAGATTGATTAATATTAATTAGTTATGCTGTACTAAACCGACGAATCACTGCTTTCACTACTCCTTGGATATTCGGATCCTGAACATAAATCGGATTCATTGTGCTATTTGCTGGTTGCAATCGGATACGTGCTTTCTCTCTATAAAACTTCTTTAACGTTGCATATGCGTTATCAAGTAATGCAACTACAACATCACCATTCTTTGGCGAAGGATTACGCTCCACAACTACAAAGTCTCCATCAAAAATACCTTCTTCGATCATAGATTCACCACGCACTTGCAAAACATAAGAATTAAAGCTGTCCACAACAAAGTCAGCTGGTACTGCAATAGATTCTCCCTCATCTTCAACTGCTTCAATTGGCTCTCCAGCAGTAATCAATCCAACAAGCGGCAAAACAACACTTCGACCAGTACGCAACGACTTATCAGTAAGCTCAATAGAGCGTGGTTGATTATGCTCGCGGGTCAAATAACCCTTACGCTCAAGATTTCCAATATGCTCATGTACTGTAGCTACAGAAGACAGGCCAAACTCCTCACCAATCTCTTCAAATGAAGGAGAGTAATTACGCTGCATAGTGTAGTTCACAATGTAGTCTAAAATAGATTTTTGCTTTGGCGTAAGCATAGGATTGAAATTAATCATTGATGTATCACGTATTGGACGCCCTAATGTTAAGTATAAAGAGGAGATGCAGCTGACGCGCTGCTATACGTAACGCCCAACACGGGATACGAAATAAGTATACCCGAAAGAAAACCGAAAGTCCATACAAGGTTGTGGATAACTTGACAAAATCGTCTTTTTATGTTATTATCTACAGTTCAAATCACCCTGAAAACAGAGCTGATTCTGACAATGTTCACCGCTCATTTAGGAGAAACAATGGGCAGCAAAGAGAAAACAGAGAAAATTGCAATCCTCGGTCGCCGAGACATTCAGGGCTACCAAGGACATGGCGGCTCAAAAGGCCGCTTGGAAAAAGCACTGGATCAAGGCTACACCGTGATCGTGGTGTGCAATGGTCGTGATTTCGGCATGTACGACCTCTGGTGGCTAGAGCTGCTAGACAAGGGGAACGTATTCCGGCCAAGCCCGCGTGATCCGAACAGCCAGTACCCGGATCGCATTGCAGAATGGCGAGAGGCTTGGGAAAAGATTTTCAAACGCTTCGGCGTTGAATTCCCTGCTTTGCGAGAAGAGGTCAACGACCGGCGCTCATGGAACAATCCATACTCGATCGCGGAAGAGTTCTTCCCGAACTGGGCGAACGCCAAAAGACTCTAGCACGACCATTCATCATCTCTCACAACCAACAAAAGAACCTCAGAGACAACCATCTGTGGTTCTTTTGTTATAAGTTAATAATGTTAAGCAATTTCTTCTCTCATCTCAACATGCCCATCGACCACATCAAATACCACCACTTGAGCACCGCGCCTAGCCAACTTATGAGACTTAATATACTTCATCATCCCGGCGTGTTCAGACTTAGCAGGAAAAACCTCTGGCACAATCCCCCAATACATATTCAGCTGCTGCGCATGTTCTTTATTCTCAGCGCTGACAACTATAGGAAGTTCAGGACGGAAGCGTCGCACCATCGGCGCAAAGTGTGCCGCAGCACGTGTAAGCAGAAGTGCAGATACGTCAGTAGTACGAGCTATGAGCGACGCGATCCCACTTACCTCTTTATGATGGCCTTTAGCAATCAAGTCGAGCGCAGACGGAGAGAAATCGTCAAATACAGAACCTTCAGTTTCAGAAATAATTGAAGCCATTGTTGCAACTGTGCGCACAGGATATTTACCTGTTGCACTCTCACCAGATAACATTGTTGCATCGGTGTGATCAATCACAGCATTTGCCACATCGCTAATCTCAGCACGAGTTGGACGTGGGCGCTCAGTCATTGAAGCTAGCATTTCTGTAGCAACAATTACCGCGCGGTTTGCATCAATTGCTTTTTGGGTGATAGTCTTTTGCAATACTGGGACCTTTGCAGCTTCAGTTTCCAGTGCTAAATCACCACGCGCCACCATAATAATGTCTACCAACTCCAATATCGAATCAAAATCATCAATTGCTCCGCGCATTTCAACCTTAGCGCACACTAGCGGGAACCTCTTTCCCTTAGGTAGCCATTTTTTAATTAGACTGCGCAACTGCTTAATGTCTTTTGCACTACGCACAAAACTTAACGAAACAATGTCCACACCTTGCGCCAAGCCAAACTTCAAATCCTTCTTGTCCTTTGGTGTAATCGTGCTAACGGATAACTTAGCAGTAGGCGCGTTCAATCCTTTATGGCTCTTGAGCTTTCCACCAACTACAACCTTAGCACTAATCTCTTTGCCTTTAATTTTTTCAACCTTCAACTCCATTATGCCATCATCCAGCAGAATCTGATCACCTTTTTTCACATCCTTATACAAACTTTTGTACTGTACTTCAATAGTGTCTTTACGCGGCTTTGCATCACATGATAATACAACTATTTTACCTTTTGTTAATTTCAAACCTCCCTCAGGCATGTCTCCTACACGAATCTTAGGCCCAGACAAATCTTGTAAAATCGCGATCGGCATCTTCGCTTTGCGTGCTGAACTGCGAATCATACGCACAAGCTTAGCATGATCTGGATGAGTGCCATGGCTGAAGTTAAGCCGACATACATTCATACCTGCTTTCATCATTTTCACAAGCACCGCTGGCTTACCACTTGCCGGCCCAATAGTGCACACAATTTTTGTTCGTTTCATAGCCCTCACTTAATTATTAAATTCATCAAAGTCACCAAGAGTAACATCGATAGTTTTTTCTTTATCATTAGAAATGATCGTAAGCTCAACTTTATCTTCTGGATCAAAATCTGCAAGAACGCGCGCCAACGGATTCATACGAGTAACTGC
>CAZKMQ010000054.1:0-6082 GCA_964554065.1 uncultured Gammaproteobacteria bacterium
TGAAGCACAAAACCCTTCCACTCGCGCTTATGATTGGGCAATGGGTTATGCAGTTTGTGATTCATGCAAAACCACTGATCCTCAAATTCAAAAGCATAAAGGCTTTGGTAAACAAGTTGATGATGCAGCTGGAGCTGCACGTTGGTGGCACACAAATCAATCGCATGGCTCATTTAAAAAAGTCGGCAAAACAATTACTATTGATTCAACCTCTGTGACACCGGCAAACTATGCAACTGGATTTTTGTATACATATACGCCCCATATACATGGGAATAAGAATTTCTGGAAAATTTGGAATCGCTGGTTCAGCCGTCTTTACCCCAATGGAACTGTAGTTCAAGTTAAGGGACAAGATGGAGTTTACTTAATTGAAAAGGGTTTTCGTCGTGGTTTTTCATCTAAAGCCGCACTACTCAGTCGCTATGAACCATCACAAATAATATCTATTGAGGAAAGCGAACTGTTAACGTATGAGGAAGGTCCAGAAATTAAGTTCCCAGCTTACTCACTTCTTCGTAAGCCAAATGGCATGATCTTCTTGTTGCGCGACGACACAGTTCACTATATTGCTTCTAATGAAACCTTCCGTCAACTTGGTTATAATCCTGACGAGGTAATTGATGTTGAGGACGGGGATGTTGAATCTTTTTATCAAGGAAAAATTATTACACTTGCAACAATCCACCCACTTGGTGCAGTACTGAAGGATCAGAGCAATAACAACCTGTACTATGTTGAACAAGGAAAGCGCCAACCAATTTTACATGAGGACATTGCCAAAGTACTCTTTCCAACACTAACCATAACAACAGTGAGTCATGATCTGATTAAGGAATACCCACTCATACCAAAGATGCTTACGTTCAAGGAAGGAACCTTAGTTGCAGCGCACGATTCTCCACTTATTTATGTAATATCTGATGGTGCTCGCAGGCACATTCCATCTGAGGAAGTATTTGCAGGATTAGGCTATAAATGGGAAAATATAGTACATGTCACTGAGCAAGCCTTATTAGGTAGTCCACTTGGTGATTCTGTTGAATTAAACACAACAAACTAGCTATGGCACTTGTTTTTGCGGCACTTACGCCACATAGCCCACTTCTACTTGAACATCTTGGCAAGGAAAAGACCAAGGAACTTGAGCAAACTACACTAGCACTTACTGAGCTTAAGCATGAACTGTACGCAGCACGCTGTGACACTATTATTGTAATTTCATCTCACGCCGGAGAACATGACAATGTATTTACTGTTCTTGGTGGTGCTGCTATTGCCCCCGATCTTAGTGATTTTGGGGATTTAAAAGAATATGGAAGCTACTCAGTTGACACACAATTTATCTCCGGACTTCGTGAACGAATTAAGCAAGATTCCATTTCACTAGGAGTTGTACATAATGAACACATGGATTACGCAAGTGCAATTCCACTCATGCATTTAACTGAATCTGAAACCTCACCAAAAGTAGTAGTAATTGGCACGTCTGAAGCAAGTCGCAAAGCACATTTTGATTTTGGATACATAATTAAAGATTTAATTCTTAACTCTCCTAAGAGGTACGGCATTATTATAAGCAGCGACCTGGCGCACACATTGCAAACTGATGCGCCATCTGGCTTCTCTCCATTCGGTGAAAAATTCGACAGCGCGGTTAGAAAACACATGACTGATTATAATTCAGATGCATTGTTAAAAATGAATGAGCAACTTGCCGTAGAATCGCAGCAATGCGCGTTACCTGCGCTTCTAGTATTTCTTGGAATTATGCAACGTGTTAATTATACGTACAAAGAATTAGCATACCAACATCCATTTGGTGTTGGCTACCTCACAGCACAATTTATTTTATAAACAAAACCAAGGAGGGTTGAAGTTTATGAGCTCAGTTCACCTTGCACAGATTATTCCGCTTGTGCGCTTGCCTGCTGACAAGCATTTTTTTTCATATGCAATTGATGATGATCAGAACATACAGCCAGGTATGCTGGTTACAATTCCATTTCGCCGCAGAAAAACAATCGGACTTGTTGCAAGTATTAAGTACAACTCACCTAAACCATCCTATCGCTTAAGCTCGATTAGCACTACTCTCCATCCTGAACCACTACTTCAAAAATCCGACCTTGAACTAATTCTTCTTTTGGCAAGGGCGCATCATGTAAGCGCAACGGTTATTGCAAAAATGTTTCTTCCTCCCCTACAAAAACGCATGATTAGTAAATTGACTTTTGATTCCTCAATTGGTCAAAAAAAGTCAATGCGCTCATATGTGCTTATTAACTCAAAATCTGAGTTGTCAAAGTTATGGGAGTCATTACCAACTGATCTATCAGTACTAATCATTGTTCCTACAAGGCGCGACGCACAATTACTCCAGCAATCAATTCCTCACAGCAACGTGCAGTTGTTCACCTCAGACAATGGTGTTGCTGCACAACGAAATGTTTGGGAATCTATGAAGCAAGCAAAACCTGTCTGGACAATCGCAACGCGTCAAGGATGCTTTTTGCCGCTTGACCATGTACAGACTATAGTTGTATGGAATACCCAAGACGAACACCACAAAAGCTGGGAAGCGACGCCATATTATCGCGCAACTGACATTATTCGAACGCGTGCACAATGCTCAGTAATTGAAGCTGGCCACACCATGACAATGGATCAATTAGTTGGATTGCAATCTGGAGAATTACAAAAACTCTTCCCAATCAATCCAACACTGCATCCATATACATTTATTAATTTACAGGATCAAATGCGCGAAAAGAATTACAGCTTTATCACGCCAGCTTTTGAAAAAGCAATCAAAGATGGTAAAAAGATTCTTATTCTTCACAATAGAAAAGGATTCTCCAATCGTGTTAAGTGTATTGATTGCGATTACTCATTTGTATGCACAACATGCTCAAACCCTCTTGTAGTTCGAAATGATGGACGCATGCACTGCAAAATAATAATACATGCTAATTCAGAATATACGCAGTGTCCTAAATGCAACAGTTTGAAATTTAAACTTGCAGCAAAGGGCACGGAGTCACTTGCTTTAGAACTGTCGCGTGCGTATCCACAATTACGTATTGCAACTCACCAATCTGGTGTCCCGCTGGATACCAAAGAACAATACGACTGTGTTGTCAGTACTGATGCGGCATTTTCATCTGTTGACCTTGAATATTTTGATGTAATCGTGCTTCCCTATGCTGATAGATTTGTAACACGACCATGGCATAATGCATTAGCTGAAGGCATGTACTTTTTTCGTCAGCTTAGATTTCTTTGCAGGACTGATGCTGAGATTATTATTCAAACATTTTCTCGTGACCACTTACTTTGGTATGCATTAACTAGTGTTGACTATCTACGTAAGTGGTATGCTCAGGAAATACTTACAAGAGAAAAATATCATTACCCACCTTTTGGAGTACTAATTCGAATCACTGCATTTGCACCTTCGCCAACTGCTACTACACTTTTGCAAAATGCCCTTCCTACAAATGCTAAGCTATATACTGAGTTGCCAGAAGTCATTAAAAATGGTACAAAACAGGTGGTATTTCTTGCGCGGATTGCGCATAATAATTGGATAGAGGTCACTGCAAAAATTGCAGAACAACTTCCACCAACATGGCACGTTGATCCTCATCCAGAATCTCACTAATATGCTTAACATAATCACAAATCCCAATCCAAATCTGCGACTTCGATCAAAGGAAATTACTGTAAAGGAGCTTGAGGATGTAGGATTACAAAAACTTATAGATGACATGATCCCAACCATGCACGATGACGATGGGGTCGGACTTGCTGCACCACAAATCGATCAGCAAATTCGCCTTGTGATTATTGGCAAGGAAGCGTTCAAAAAAACAGGCATGCCTGTACAGGACATGGCTCTTATAAACCCAGAATTTAGTCCTACTAGTGACAAAAAGGAATGGGAGCAGGAAGGGTGCCTATCAGTCCCAGGTGTGTTTGGCAACGTAGAGCGATTTGTTGAAGGAACAGTTAATGCGCTTGATCGCCATGGAAATTCTATGGAATTCTCAGCAAATAAATTTCTAGCAAGAGTGATACAGCACGAGATAGACCACCTTGATGGTATTTTATTTATTGATAAAGCTAGTGACATTGTTGAAGCAGGTATTCATGATAGTAATGCGCTATAACATATGAAAACTGTTCGTGTTGTATTATTTGGCACAAACACACTCGCAATTCCTTCTTTACAAGCGCTTCTTTCTGAAGCGTTTATTGATGTTGTCGCAGTAGTTACTAAGCCCAGCAGTAAACAAGGACGTGGCATGAGGTTAACTCGACCGCCTATCACTGCATTTGTCCCTGAAAAGACGCTACTACTTCAACCAGAAAATCTTGATGACAATTTTATCAATCAATTCAAATCATTAAATCCTGATCTGGCAGTTGTTGTTGAGTATGGAAAATTTATTCCTGAGAAATTATTAGATATACCGAAACTAAAAACCTGGAATGTGCACCCATCACTACTTCCGTTATACCGTGGTCCAGCACCTGTGCGCACACCACTACTCAACGGAGATACTATTACTGGCATATCAGTAATACTCTTGGATAACGAAATGGATCATGGGCCAATTATTGCACAGGAAGAAATTACAATTGAACAATCTGACACAGCAATAACACTCAAGCAACGTTTGGCCGAACAGTCAGCAATACTTCTTGTAGGTGCTATCAAGGGCGCTGCACAAAATGGCCTGCATTTCACCGAGCAGAACCATGATGCAGCCACATCGACCCGAAAATTTACCAAAGATGATTACGAGTTAGATTTTAAAAAAAATGCACGAGATGTTATTAATACAATCCGTGCATTTACTGGAGATGCATGGTTTACATTGCCAAACGGAAAACGCTGTAAAGTATTCTCAGCAAGACCACTTCAACATAACAAAAATCTTATTAAGATTTCCTGTGCAGACATGGCAATTGAGCTAACTGAAGTTCTGGTTGAGGGAAAAAACAAAATGAGTGGTGAACAATTTTTTCAAGGATATCATCAATTATTTTAGGTTGTGTTTTTGTAAGACTATTTCTCGTGCTGAATTGTACTCTTTCACACGTTTTGTAAAGGTAAATACTTTGTAAAAAAACGATGGCAGCCACTCACTCATTGTTCCGCCTGGTTCACTCCGGAACAGTATTTCATTAGTCCCAATTCCTACCTTACCCTTGTCTAATAACGTTAGCCATAGATCCCAATCTTGAAAACGCTTAAGCGATGTGTCAAAAGGCACAATATCTTTTGAGCGAATAAGTGCCATCGTTGAAATCCAATTGAACTTTCTTAATTTCTCTGCGTCAAACTCCAAACCTTCGAGTGCTTTTTTGCCAAGCATAAACCCTGAATAAGCATATGAGGTCTGAGGATTTGCTTGAAGCATTGCAACCAAGACAGATATCATCATTGGTCTCATATGCACATCTGCATCGCAGAATAATACGAACTCGCCCTGAGCTTTTTTGCGCCCAGAATTACGTGCTGCAGGAGCGCCTTGATTTACCTGTTCAATATAATGCGTTACTGCAAAATCGTTAACCACACTACGAACATCTTCTGTACTTCCATCATTAACAATAATTACTTCAATAGATCTATATTCTTGTTCTTTAATTGAAGACAAACAATCGCGCAGAAGATCCACACGATTATATACTGGTATTACAATGCTTACGAGCCCAGTCTTCATAGATCAAATATAATTTCTTTATCTCGATTCCAATTCTCCCAACTGAAAAAATCCTTAAATCTTTGCTTTGCTGCCTTACCAAGTTTTTCAACATACTTTGGATTTTTCGCAAAATACACAATAGTCTCTGTGATTGCCGCCTTATTTTCCTTTGGCAACACAATTCCGGTCTTAGTATGCTCAACAGATTCTTTCACTCCTCCACAATTTGTTGCAATGCTTGGCAAGCTGTGTGAGCCAGCTTCTTGATACACCATCCCAAATCCCTCGACATCTGTACCGTGTGCATGCGTGGTCATAATAAACGCACCTGCAAGTGAGTACCACGTTAACAAATCCTCATCACT
>CAZKMQ010000055.1:0-5249 GCA_964554065.1 uncultured Gammaproteobacteria bacterium
GTATTGAAGCATGTCGTGTGAGTCGTCCGCCGGTTATTGTTGTTGGGCACAAAGCAGACATGATTAAGAAGGCTCTAGGTGACTATTATGTTTATGTTGAGCAGACTGAACAGCGTGGCACTGGTCATGCTGTATCTGTTGCGCGCAGCGAACTTGAAGGAAAGGTTGATCATGTGCTGGTTTTGTATGGAGACCATCCTCATTTGCCGTGTCAGGTTATTGACGATTTGCTTGATCTGCATTTTCAGTACGATAATTCGTTAACTCTTGCTACTACTACGGTGGCGGATTTTGATGATTGGCGTGAGAGGCTAGCACATTATGGCCGCATAGTTCGTGATGAGACAGAATATGTTGAGCGAATTGTTGAATATAAGGATGCAACAGAGCAGCAACGATCTATTCGCGAAGTAAACCCTGGATATTATTGTTTTAATGCGAAATGGCTGTGGAGTCATTTGGATAAGTTGTCTGATAATAATCAGGCAGGGGAGTTGTATTTGACTGATTTGATTGCCATGGCAATTGATGAGAAGGTCCGTATTGGTACGCATGAGATTGATCCTTTAGCTGCGCTTGGTGTGAATACTCAGCAGGAATTGCTTGCCATGGAGGAGGTTATAAAAGCAAATGGTGCTCATCCTAGTTCATAGATAAAAATGACAATTAATTTGGAGTAAAGTAGCTAATTTTAGGCTGCTTTATTTTTTATCCACAAAAAGTGTAGGAAATAATTTGACAAATTTGTATCTGAAACATATAGTATTTTCAAGCGTTCTTATACATCGGAGGAAATGTGGAACATTTTGCGTTTGTCGAAGTTCGACATGAGAGGTGGGTTTCGCAAGAGGTTCCACTAAAGTGCAACAGCTGTGCATCATGCATGGTTGTGGTAGGTCGTGTAAGCTTGCCAGTGCTTGAGCGCAGCGAAGAAGAGTTGTACGCTCGTCGCTGCAACGTGGATACAATGGTCGAGGAAAATCGTTTTCTGGAAGGGGCGATCCCGGTTTGTGTTCACCCTGCGAAGAAGCAATCTACAACTGCTTTGCAGGTTGCTGCTCCCATCGAAGGGGCAGTTATCACCAGATCTGTTGCAAAATTCTGCCGTTCATATACTATGATGGCAACAGCAGAGTTGAAGCGCGTTCGCGCGTAACTTGAGGAGGGGGAAATGAGGCAAAGAGAAAAATGGCCGCAGTTGCGGTCAAGTGACGTAATAGTCTTGCCAGCATTGCACGAAGAAAAAGGTATTGTACGCACTGTGGAGTATCTGTACTTTCATGGTGTCGAGCCAGGTCAGGTAATCCTGGTCAACTCGTGCATGGACCCAGAAGACCATGATGGAACAACCTTCACTGGTCAGGAGATCTTGCGTCAGTTGGGAGATGAGAATGCTCGAGGAGCTACCATCGTCTCGCAGTACGACATGCTAGGTCCGGGTTCAGTTGCTTGGCAGATTCTGCAGTATCGTTTCGGCTTTGCGGCTGATGAGATCTGTCGTGGCAAAGGAGCTGCAATGTACGCGGCAGTACTTGCGATGCAGCAGTGGGCGTACGATAGTGAGCGGCGTGTGTTTTTCTTGGACACGGATCTTGTCAACTTGGAGTCGGCCGATCCGATCGGCAGCTTGCTTTTGGCGTGGGAGCGTGATCCAGGTGCGAAGTTGGTCAAGCTCGGATTTGTGGAGAACTCTGGGTTCTCTGCGTTTCTGAATTTGCTTCCTCATCCGTACTGTGAGATGGTGCAGATTTCTTGGCCACTTTGTGGTCAGCAGGGTATCTTGCTCGGTGACATTGCTACCATGCCGTTGCCTACTGGTTATTGCGTGGAGTATGCCATCATGGCATCGATCTTGGAGCAGCATGGCATCACAGCTTTTGCTGAAGAAGCAATCACGGAGACACTGCGTCAGGATGACGACTATGATCAGGCGAAGTATGTGAAGATGCACACAGGAATCTACTTGTTTGCACAGCAGTTCGCGTCGCGCATTTCACTCACTACATTTCGTTCGGAGACCGGCAGAGTCAGCCTGCATGAATGGAATAAACTGACAGCGCGAGAGGTGCTGATTGGTATTCCAAGATCTCCGTACAAGGCGAGGATCGTGCTGGATCGAATCCTGCCGGACGCGCGCAACATGTCGCGGTATATCGAGCGAGCCTAAGTCTCGGCAACATAGCAAACTCCCGCAGTTCATGTGTGAAAGTCTACGAGTGGAGAGAATGTGCTCGGCACCAATTGTCTCCATTACCTGCATAACTGATGATAGACACCCAAAAACATCTTCATCAGGTGGGCAACAGGTTGCCGCATATGTGCGAGCGAAGAACCGCTTTGGGTAGAGCGGTTAGGTAACAAACAGAAAAGGTGAGTCGTTAACAACGATTCACCTTTTCTTCTTTTATGTTGATTGTCCTCATTATTTAATTGCAGTAACTGAGTCTGCAATTTTTTGCATTATGTGACGTGCTTTTCTGTTTGTCTTTGTGTAGTAAATCCAAACTTGCTGCCCTGCTTGCATGCGTGTCTCTTTTGGCACAAACGTATCAATGTCCTCTTGTGATTCACCGTCAAGATTTGGCATAACGCGAGAGCCTTCAAATATTTCAACGCGCCCATGCTTTCCTGTTATTGCTACCATGTTAGGGTTCTGGGTATCAATAAAAAACTTAGCAGGGTGCTTAACATAATATGCTTCAGTCTTGTACACGTCACGCAGTTTGTAATCAGCGAACAGCTTATGCTTAACCATTTTGATTCCGCCGACTGCAATTATAATGAGTAAAATTAGTCCCAACGTAGCACCGAAGTGCGCTTCCCTCTTTTTTGCCATATGTATTTATTAGATATTGTTTAGTATATCAATAATTTTATCTTTTTTCGAGACAATGTCTTGAGTGAGTCGCACCATTGAAAGAACGCGTGCTGTATTGTGTGCCCGGCGGGAGTCATAATTATTTTTATCCCAGCCAAAATATGAGTTGTCAATAATGTCCTTTGCAAATCTACTAGCAAGCTCAAGGCGTATCATACGAATGGCACGGTACAAATATTGTTGCTCATCACGTGAAAGTGGAATTACATCCATGTAACCACGCACTGCTGATTCAAAAAGCGGAATAGAAAAATGGTTATGTGGGTCATCTTCTTTTTTTGCACACCATGAACCAAGTGCTTCCCCAATGTCTACTAGAGGTGAGTGTTCAATACAAGTATCAAGATCTATCATGCATACCGCCTTATCCTGGTTGAAGATGATATTTGAAATTTTTGGATCGCCATGGATTACTGTAGTTGGCAATCCGTCAGGTAGAAATGTTGTTGGGAGTGTTTCTTTTATATATGTATACCCTTCACGCATGATTGGATTAGTTTCTTGTTCAAGGAGCTTATCATATATATTACAAAAATCATCGTACACATTCTTAGTTTGGTGTAACTTGATCTTACCCTTAAGTTGTCTTGCAGCAAAGTCTTCCATGCCGCTATGAAATGTGGCTAGTACACGCCCAGCTTCTTGTGCGTGGATTTCGTTGCTAAGTACGTCAACCGTTACGCCATCCATTGCTGTCATCACGCGCCACAATCCGTTGCTTGCATCAGTATGATAGAATACATCTTCATTTGTTTTGATGAGCATTGGTGTGGCTATATCTTTTCTCGATAAGTGAGCGGTGACAAGTGCCATGTCTTCAATAGTATTGTTATCAAAAATTATCCCCATCTTCTGGAGTATGTAGTTTCCCTTAGTGCTATGTACTGCGTAACTCTTGTTAATCAGCCCGGTAGGAATAGGATGCACTTCCTCAATAGCGCCAATAGGGAAATGAGTGAGTACGGATTCAATTTGGTCTTTCATAGTACTGCTAGTGTACCAACTTTGAGTGGTTTTGCAATAGAGTCTGAAAGTAGTGTACAGTAGATACATCTATGGAAAAAATTCTTGATTTACATGTGCATTCTAAGTACTCACGTGCGTGTAGTAAGAGTTTAGTATTGCCTGAGATTGCTAAGACCTGCGCTGTGCGAGGTATTGATATTGTGGCGACCGGTGATTTTACGCATCCGGCGTGGTTTAAGTCTATTGGTGATGAGTTAGAGGAGGTGAATGATGGTTTGTTTTCTCTTAAAGGTGGGGTAAGCCCAACAAGGTTTATTCTTGGAACTGAAGTTGCGTGTATTTATAAAAATAAAGACAAGGTGCGTCGTGTGCACTTGCTATTGTTTATGCCGACGCTTGATGCTGTGGCTAAGTTGAATTATGTACTTGAAGTTGAGCGCGGAAAAAATATTCGAAGCGATGGTCGGCCGATCCTGGGTATTTCTTCAAAGGAGTTATTAAAAATTATTTTAGACATTGACGAGCGAAGTGTGATGATTCCTGCGCACGCGTGGACACCGTGGTTTGCAATCTTTGGCTCAAAAAGTGGTTATGATTCTTTGGGTCAATGCTTTGATGAGATGGTGTCGCATGTGCGTGCGATTGAAACCGGTTTGTCTTCAGATCCGAAAATGAATTGGCGCATGTCAGCATTAAATGATATCGCGCTTATTTCAAATTCTGATGCGCACTCGTTGCCAAAGTTAGGACGCGAAGCAAATGTTTTTGATTTTGCAAATGACGACGCGGTTACATACACAGAGATCATGCGCATTATAAATGAAAAAGATAAAGAAAAGTTTTTGTACACGATTGAATTTTTTCCGGAAGAAGGAAAGTATCATTGTGACGGTCATCGTGATTGTAAATTTTGGTGCTATCCAAATGAAAGTAAAAAGTTAGATGGACGATGTCCAAAGTGTAACGCACGATTAACTATTGGTGTGCTTAATCAAATTGAGCAGATGGCTGATGTTCCAGAAGTTCGTGTCGGTGATGTTCCAGGGCATGCTGTGCCGTACAAATCTATTATTCCACTTAGAGAAATTATTGCAGACGTATTGCAAAAAGGTGTGAATACAAAGACCGTGACTAAGGCTTACGATGAGATCGTAAATGTAGGTACAGAGTTTTATATATTGCTGCATGCACAGCGTGAAAAAATTCTTGCACATGCCCCTGAAGAAATTGTTGAAGGAATTATGCGAGTGCGCGAAGGTCGCGTGCATGTTGAGCCAGGATATGACGGTGTGTTTGGAAGAATAAATGTTTTTGAAGATGGTGAACCTAGAGGTAAAACTCAGACACCGTTGCTTTAGCACAAAAGACCGTGCATGGACACGGTCTTTTGCATAAAAGAACAATT
>CAZKMQ010000056.1:0-5119 GCA_964554065.1 uncultured Gammaproteobacteria bacterium
GATGTATCGCATGTCGTGCTTCGCGATCGTCAAGCTTTGGCTGATGATGGAATGGTAGTTGTGATTGTTACTGTAGTGACAAAAACCGGAAAGCTCGCAAACAACCCGGACATTATCTCTCGCGGATTTGTGTACTTAAAAGAAAGCAAAGGCTTAATTGAAGAAGTACGCAAACGCAGCCGATCACTTGTTGAATCTTCAGACCCACAATCTTGGGCAGATTCAGACAACATCAAGAATAAACTGCGCAATGAAATCGGTGACTTCTTGTATCACAAGACAAAGCGCCGCCCAATGGTGTTGCCGGTTGTGATTGAAGTGTAAATCAACAATTTAAAAAATCGACCCATTCGTGGGTCGATTTTTTGATAAAAAACCACACCCCAGGTATACTAATGTCACTATGAAAACCAAACCAGTTATTGTATCCGGAATCCAACCTAGTGGCCTTATGCACATTGGGAATTATTTGGGCGCGATCCGCAATTGGGTGCAACTACAAAACTCTGGCAAATATGATTGCTATTTTTTTGTGGCTGATCTGCATTCGTTGAGTGAGGATTTTGATCCAAAAGAAAAATCCGAGCAGATCGCGATCACAGTTGCGGAATTATTAGCCGCTGGCATTGATCCAAAAAAATCCACGCTGTTCGTGCAATCACATATTCCGGAACACACTGAACTGATGTGGTATTTTAATTGCCTCACCCCGATCGCAGAACTGGAACGCATGACCCAATATAAAGACAAGGCATCGCGCCAGAAAAAAAATATTAACATGGGGCTTTTCAGTTATCCGGTTTTGCAAACTGCTGATGTGCTCATGTACAACGCTAAGTTTGTGCCGGTTGGTGAAGATCAGGTGCAACATGTTGAGTTAATGCGCAAGACCGCGCGATGGTTTAATACGCGTTTTGGCAAAACATTCTTTGAACCAAAACCTTTACTCACTACTGTGCCACGCATTAAAAGCTTAGCAGACCCAAGCAAAAAGATGTCTAAGAGCTTAGGTGAAAAACATTTTATTGCAATGGCTGATGAGCCTGAAATTATTATGAAAAAACTGAAAAAGGCAGTAACAGATACAGCCGGACTCCAAAACCTCAAGGATCTTTTGGCAGAATTTGCAGATAAAAAGACCGTCAGAAAGTTTGCAAAGAAAAATATAAGTAATGCAGACCTAAAGCTTGAGCTTTCCGCCGCGATCACTGAACACTTTGCACAATTCAGACGAATCCGAACTACCCTACTTGACAACCGCGCTGAAATTGCTAAGATGCTTTCTTATGGAACTAAGAATGCGCAGTCAGTTGCAGAAGAAACACTACTAGACGTACGCACAAAAATTGGTGTACGATAAATAAAATATTAACTAATCATCATATGGGTAGAGAAAATAGACGAGCAATGGCTCAAGAAGCTGCAAAGCAAGCTGAGCAAGGCGTAGATCCAAAGGAAGCGTATAAAGATCTTTTTACTGATTCAAGTGAGCTATCTGATACTGAAAAAATTACTAACCGTGCTGACATGCGCAAGGAGCAGGCAGATGCTATCTTAGCAGATGAAAACTCTTCTGAGAAAAGAGCGCCAGGAGAAGCGATAAAACTACCTGAGAATGACGGACTTAAACGCCATACTGATTTGCCGGCAATCACACCTGAACAAGTCCAAATGAATCAGGAATTGGAAGTCAGGGAGTCAAAAGAAAATACTGATCGCATCGAAGCTGGTGAAATGGAATTTATACCTGATGCAGCAAAAGGTGAAAAAAATGAGCGCAAAGAGCGTGAGTTACAATCTGAAGCTAAAGCAGGCTACGATGCAATGGCAGCTGAACTTAGAACCCTAGACAGTAACTTGGACGCACAAAAAAATCTAGGCATAACTATTGAATCAATGGAAAACGACGATCTTGCTATCGATGCCATTGGAGAAGACCCGGATCTAACTGCTGGCTTTCAAACAAAGCAAGGTGACCACAGACCTGCAAAAGATTACTTTGCAGCCAAAAGTCCTGAATTCAAACAAGCAGCGTACGACATAGTTAAAAAGTACAGTGATATTTACAAAGACAAAAAGAAAAAGATTGAACGAGAAAAAGGCGCAGGATCACGAGAATAATTAAAAAAAGCGGCGGGCCCGAAGGCCCGCCGCTTTTGCTATACATAAGCCGAATTCTGTAACCTCGCCGTAAGGCGAAGCGATGATCATATATCTTGATGGCACATTACTGTGACATTCTTTGCGAGCCAACTTTTCGAAATCCCGCAAGCGGGACAACGCTGCTCTTGCTCCAGAACGGGTTTACCATGATCTCTCTATCACTAGAGAGCATGTGCAATAGCAACGAGAAATGGAATTCCAGAATCCTCGATACACTTACACACTTTTCACCTTTCACCCTGCCGAAACAGGGCTAGTATTGTCTCTGTGGCACTTTCCCTACACACATGTCACCATGCGCGCGGTGGGCGTTACCCACGTTCATGCTGTCTTGCAAAACAAGACGGAGTTCGGACTTTCCTCCCCATAGGGCGATCACCGTATAGCGCCACCACTATATACTATTTTCTACAATTTGTCAATAGAAAAACCCCTGGATAAGCCTGCGTTATACTTGTGATCAATTATTCCAGAGGTTTCAAATTTTCAGTAAAAATGCTTAGTGTTGAAAGCGCCTCGTATTTACTGATACAAAACTCTATCACAGACAGTTGCAATCTTCAATCCCTTGAAATAACCCAGCAAAACAGCTACACTACACCTATATGCGACTTGATCTATTCTTCGCTGCAATCCGCGTACCTCTGGATTACGCGCTTCTTATCCTAGCTGGAACCTCAGCTTGGTTTTTGCGTTTTAGTGATTCAGTCACTGAAATCCGTAGCGTGACATTCGGTCTAACCTTCGAAGAGTTCTTCAGCACACTTTTACTTGTAGCACTACTCTGGGTCATCATCTTCGCTTTCACTGGGCTTTACACAATTGGCGGAAATAAGAAATTCTCCGATGAGTTAAAAAAAACAATCATCGGCTGCTTTGCCGGACTTGCAGTTGTAACTCTAATAATATTTTTCCGCCGCGAACTGTTTGATTCGCGCTTTCTAGTTGTTGCTGCAACTGCACTTGGCATACTCTATGTTCTAATCGGCCGACTTCTTCTGCGAATCATCAAAATTATTTTATTCAAAAACAATATAGGCAACCGTCGTATTATACTTATCGGCGATACTGATGCAGCAGACTCTATAGTGGCAGCAATGAAGAATACACCAGGTTTTGGATACAAAATCGTAAAGCATGTACCTGAAATGAACAGCAAAAACCTAAAGGAACTTACCACACTAATCCGCCGCAAGAACGTAGAAGAAGTTTTGTTCATCAAATCCAAAGTCAGTGAAAAAGAATCTGAAATGGTATTAGTTTTTTGTAGTGAACATCACCTAACATTGAAATTCGCGCCAGATGTATTTAGCTCTTATCAGCGTGCAACAGGTATCGACACAATCGCTGGCATCCCAATAGTTGAACTCAAGCGCACACGTCTTGAAGGTTGGGGAAAAATAATCAAGCGCCTAGCAGATATTTTCTTCGGCTTACTCCTACTAATAATTTCACTGCCAATCACGATTCTTGCCACACTAATAATTGCGTTTGAAACAGGTGCGCCTATTGTTTTCAAGAACCGACGTGTTGGTGAATCAGGCAAAGAATTCGAAACACTCAAATTCAGATCAATGCATCAGAAATTTTCCATTGGAACACAATTCAAAAACCAAAAGGAGGCCATGGATTTTGAAAAAACACTCATCAAGAAACAGAACTCAAAAAAAGGACCTATTTATAAAATCAAGGACGATCCGCGCATCACTAAATTCGGCGGATTCATTCGCCGTTGGAGCATTGATGAGCTACCTCAATTTATTAATGTAATTCGCGGGCAAATGAGCTTAGTTGGGCCCCGACCACACCAGCCACGAGAAGTTGAGAAGTACGAACTGCACCACAAGAAAGTACACACCATTAAGCCAGGCATCACAGGCTTAGCACAAATCTCTGGACGATCAGACCTCACGTTTGAAGAAGAGAATCGCTTAGACGTTTTCTATATTGAGAACTGGTCACTACTCATGGATATTGCTATTCTGATTAAGACTCCTTGGGCAGTTCTGAGGCGAAGAAAGGTTCTGTAACTATGGACTACACCATTGCATTGGTACATGATTATTTATCACAAGACGGAGGGGCCGAAAGGGTCCTTCGTGTTTTTCATGAGATCTGGCCAGATGCTCCGATCTATGTTCTGTTCCACGATAAAGAAAAAGAACATCTTGGATTTTCACAGGCTGATGTACGTAGTTCATTTATACAAAAACTTCCATTCTGGCAAACTAAGTACCAATGGTATTTGCCACTCATGCCACGCGCTACTGAATCACACGACTTAAATAAGTTTGATATCGTACTATCTTCAACCAGCGCATTTTCTAAAGGCATCAAAACACGCGACGACGCTTTGCACATTTGCTATTGCCATACACCAACACGTTTTCTGTGGACTGAATCTGAACAATACATTAAGAACCTAAAGTACCCAGCACCAATCAAAGCAATGCTTCCTCCTGTGTTTGACAGACTACGAAAGTGGGACGCAATGTCTGCACGCAAACGTGTTGATTACTTCATTGCTAACTCAGACAACGTAGCAAAGCGCATTGAGCGTTACTACGGTCGCACAAGCACAACAATATTTCCTCCACTTGAATTGCAATGTCCAACAACACACATCCCCAATGCTGGACGAACATATTTTTTGGCTGGTGGAAGACTTGTACCGTACAAGAGGTTTGATCTTATAATCGAAGTCTTTAACCGCCTCGGGTGGCCACTAAAAATCTTTGGCATAGGTCGAGAAGACAAATTACTTCGCGCTATGGCAAAGCCTAACATTGAATTTCTTGGTCATATTCCTGATCAAGAAAAGTGTTCTCTCTACGCGGGAGCTAAAGCATACATACATCCACAAGAAGAGGACTTTGGCATTACACCTATTGAAGCAATGATGCAAGGATGCCCAGTAATTGCATACAGAAAGGGCGGAGCTACAGAGACTGTAATT
>CAZKMQ010000057.1:0-5105 GCA_964554065.1 uncultured Gammaproteobacteria bacterium
TCCAAGCGCGAAAGATTCAATACTTTGACCGTACAAAAAGTAAAAATATTCAGAAGAATTCCGCAGTTACGCGGAAGAAAATGGGCGAAAAGCGTGCCTATCTTATTAAGACTGGAAAAGTGAAAGAAGAGGACTTGCGCGGCAAGCGTAGACGTCGTCGTTAAATTGAATTTTGGACAGCCCGGCTTTACCGCCGGGCTGTTTTAATTTCAAATGTTTGATAGGATGAAGGTACTAACATTTAATATAGATAATATGCTTTCATTACTTGAAACAATTGAGTCGCGCACACTAGATGCTATGCGCGCGAAGAAAGAGCCGGATTTGTCGGTTTTGCGATTGATCAAGACTGCAATAAAGAATCAGGAAATCGTTTTGCGAAAAGATGGCAAGGAGGTAATTGACGCAGATATTGAAAAGATTATTAAGACGCAAGTGAAGCAGCTCAAAGACGCTTTGGCAGATTTTGAAAAAGGAGGTCGCCAAGATCTTGTGGACAAAACAAAAGCAGAACTTGAGGTACTCACAGATTTTTTGCCTGAGCAGATGTCAGACGATGAAATTCGTGGTATACTACAGTCAGTAATTGAGAAGGCTGAGAACCCTTCTGTGGGTACGTGCATGGGGCCAGCAATGCAAGCAATTGCAGGTCGAGCTGATGGAGCACTTGTACGAACCATGCTCATGGAACTTCTCGGATAATAACGCCCACACAATGGAACGGGCACATCCGTTGCAGAAAAACATAACTCTGGCACTGGTCATTTTTTGTGTTACCCTTTCGGCCGGCCTTTTTGCGTTTGCGCCGACCATGGTAAGTGCTCAGATTGATACGGATTTGGCAGATTTTCAAGAGGATACTGGATTGGGAGATACAGACATTAGAGTAACTATTGGAAATATTGTTCGAGTTTTTCTTGGTTTTCTAGGAATTTTGGCGGTGCTTATTGTAATGTATGGCGGTTTTCTATGGATGACCGCAGCGGGCAACGCAGATCAGATTGATAAAGCGAAGAAGGTCCTTATCAACGGTGCGATTGGTTTGCTGATAATTATGTCTGCATTTACAATTGTACATTTTGTTTTGAAATCATTAACTGATGCTACTGGATTTGGTACAAGTAGTGGGGGTAAGGGTTCTTCGGGTATTTCATTTGAAACTAGTGGGGCGCTTGGTACTATTATTGAGTCACATTTTCCAGATCGTAATGACAATGGTATTCCTCGAAATACTACTATTGTGGTTACTTTCAAGATTCCTATTGATCCCAAGTCAATTATGGAGCTTCCTGCTGGCAAAACCACTCCACTTGGTACGCCGCAAGGTCAAGGTTCAGATGCAATATTTGATGAGTTGAAGACTGATTCGGTTGAGATTTATCCAACAAGTGGTGAAGGTTCAGATGTTCCTGTTGTTGATAAGCTGGTCAGTGAGGTTAAGGTGAGTATGATGCCAGACAAAAAGACGTTTATTTTCAAACCAAAATCACCAATTGGTAGTGCAAAGGAGGGTGTTGATTACACTGTGCGATTGACAAAGGATATCTTGAATATTAATGGCAAGCCTATTTTCTCAGGTGGAAGTTCCGATTATAATTGGTCATTTGGTGTGAGTACTGTAATTGATTTGACACCACCAGAGGTGATGGAAACATTCCCTAAGATGAGTACAACAAAGACTTTGCCTCGGAACATTGGTGTGCGTATTACTTTTGATGAGCCAATTTTCCCACCATCAATTTCTGGAAAATCTGCTGAAGGTTTCCAAAACGTTGTTGTTGGTACTGTCAAAGACGGGTCGCTGAAAGCGGTTCTTGGAACATTTCGTATTACCAATGCTTATCGAACAGTAGAGTTTCAGGCTGATGATCCAAGTAATTTGTGTGGAAAGAATGCTTGTGGCAAAGAGGTTTACTGTTTGCCAGGTGATGAGCAGATTCAAGTGCTGGCCAAAGCTGCTGATATTGAGAATAAGGGTGTTGGAGACCCGACAGCACTTATGAATTTGTTAGCAAGTCCAAGCACAGGTGGGTATAACGGTGTGGTGGATATGGCAGGTAACTCATTAAATGGTGGGGGGTTAAATGCTGATGAGCTTGATGATACTGGTGATGGTCCTCCAGAGGATAACTTTTTCTTTGTGTTTACAACTTCGTCTAAAAGTGATCTTGAGGCGCCACGAATTATTGGACTTAATCCAACTGCGAACCAGACTGGGTTTGATCCAGCTGCAGATCCATTGGCTGGATTTAGTAAACCAATGATGTATAGCTCGTTTTCTGATGTAATGCTTTATCCGAATCCACCAGAGCTTGCTGTAGGTTTTTCAAAACAATTCAACGAAGTGCCAATTGAAGAAGGAGAAGATTTTGTAGAATTTTATGACGAGCGCACGACATTTGAATTCCACCATGGCACGCCATTTGCTGAAGATGCTGAATATGCACCGCACATGCCATCATCAATTATGGATGTGGCTTATAACTGCTTTTTCCCGGCAAAAGATTCTGGCGCATGTAAGGATAATGATGATAATACGCGCTGGTGCTGTAATGGGCAGCCGTCTAAGAGCGAATGTAAGCCTAAAGGACTTGAATAAGTATGCAATTGTTTAAAGCACAATATAAGCAATGGACAATGCTCGCTGTAGCAATATTGTTCGTAGTTGGTTTGCTTTTCTTTGGTGGTGATGCACTGGCACAAGTAAACACAGGGCTAGGGGAGTTCCAAGGCACAACCGGACTAGGAGATAAACCAATTAAGGTTGTTATTGCTGAAGTTGTTCGTGCGCTTCTTGGGTTTCTAGGAATTCTTGCGGTGATTATTGTTTTGTATGCTGGTTTCTTATGGATGACTGCTGCTGGAAATGAAGATAAGATTGCATTAGCAAAGCGAATTTTGACAAATGGATTAATCGGATTAGTAATTATTTTGACTTCATTTTCAATTACTCATTTCGTGCTAAAGGAATTTGGTGCTGCAACAGGAACTGAGTTTGATCTTGGTGATGGAGAAAGTGGCGGTGGCGGAGGTGGTGGTATCCCATCAGGTGGCGGAGGTGGTATAACGCAGTTTGTTATCACCAATATTACACCAAGTGGAAAAGTGCCAATTTATAATGTTACTGCACATATTGTATTTTCTCTTGATGTTGATGAAACATCAGCAGAAAACCATATTACTTTGAGAAAGAGGGGAGATACAGAGAATATTCCAGTTATTGTGCAAGTTGATGGTAAGAAAGTTTCTGTTAAGGCGGCAGCTGAATGTCCAGAAACTCATATTAAGGGATGTTTGGCAAAGAACACCGAATATATAATTGAGGCTCAAAATGGCAAGAAAGGAGTTCAGTCTGAGTCAGGTAAGCTTCTTAAGTGTGGACTGGGTAATAGTTGTGAGACACAGTTCACAACAGGAGATAAGCTTGATTTGGTTGCGCCAACAATTACAATAACCACACCAGATGACGGTTCACAGGTTGCGCAAGATGGTTCAAATACTATTTCAGCTTTGGTAGATGATGATGCTGGGATCAGTATAGTTGAATTTCTAGTTGATGGAGAGATTATTGATACTGTAAGTGTTGCAAGTAGTGCAAAGCTGCCTAAGACTGTCAGCACAATTGATTGGGATACTAGTTCTGCTACTGTTGGTGAAAAACAAAAGATTGAAGCGCGCGCATATGATCTTGATGATCACAACACTATTTCAGACAGCGTGGAAGCGCTAGTTGCGCCAGCGCATTGTTTTGACAAAATAAAGACACCAGATACTGATGAGTTGGGAATAGATTGTAGTCCAAAGGGTGGTGATTGTGGTTTGTGCAAGGATAGTGTCTGTACTGGGGATTCAGATTGTGCTAGTGGTATGTGTGTTGAGCCACAGAAATTGCCTCAGGATTTCATGAAAGATTCAAGTGCATTTAGTACATGGAATGTTGGTACAGGACTTGATATAACTGATGACTCAGTTCCTGATCCTAAGGGTGGGCTGAAAGGTTCAGCTGTGCGTGCTGTGGGCGATGGCGGTAAGTTCCTTGATCGTGTGTTTAAGCATTCAGCGGCATCAAATACTTACCGTTTTTCTGCGTGGGTGCGTAAGTTTAGTGAGGCTGATGCTGCGCCAGCGAATATTTCATTGGTAGTAAGTAATAGTGGAGGTGCAGATTATGAGTTTAATGGTAATGCTGGAGCAGTAGGTAATGATTGGACAGAAGTTGTTGTTACAAAGAAGTTTGAAAAAGATGCGCCAAATGTTCGAGCGTATATTGGGTGTAATACTTGTAAAAATGGTGACAAGTTCGCATTATATGGGGCAACGTTAACTTGGACTAACACAAGTGATGCACAGCCTGAGACAAGTAAGTGTGTTGATTTGCCTAAGATTGAGCTTGTTGATCCTCCATCAGGTAATGCGCCACAGTGGATAACTGTTGGCGGTGATTATTTCGGTAATGAAGGAACTGTGCGATTCCTCGATGAGTCTGGAGACAGTACTAAGAAGATTGTTGCACCAAAAGCGCAATGCGGCGGTGGAAGCAGTTGGACAAACAATACTATTGTGGTTGAGGTGCCAGCTGGATTAGCAGTTGGTCAGAACTATCCTATTGAAGTAGAAACTATTGCTGGAAGTGATGCTACTGATGATGATCGTGGCGCTTTCTTGCCGGATGTATTTAGTATTGATGAAGGTATACCTGGTGCGCCAGGAGTATGTGCTGTTGTTCCTTCTGGGGAAAAACCCGGTGAAAGTGTTGTAGTATATGGAAAGAATTTCAGCACAGACGTAGCGAAGCAGTCAATTTCATTTGGTGGGCCAACAGGAATTATTAAAGGTACACTAAGTAGTGACAAGTTCACAACATTAGTTCCTAACATTGCGGTTGGTCTGTATCCACTAACAGTAACTGTTGATAGTGTTGAAAGTAATCCAGTACTTTTTGATGTGCTTGGTGAAGGGGTTAAGCCAACGCCATCAATTATTTCTTTAAGTTTGGACAAAGGTCCTGAAGGACAATACATTACAATTACAGGAAAGAATTTTGGTGAATTTCAGAATCTGGTTAAGTTCATTCGGTTGAATGATAGTCTTGCGCCAACTGATTT
>CAZKMQ010000058.1:0-5008 GCA_964554065.1 uncultured Gammaproteobacteria bacterium
GATGCAGAGTTCGGGTTTTTTCTTGAGTAGTTTTTTGTGGAGTTTAGTCATTATTCTTTTTCTTCTTCATCATACTCATCATACTCTTCTTCGTCTGATTCGTCATATTCCTCATCTTCAAGTCCATATTCTTCGTCCCAGTCTTCTTCCATGTCCTCAATATCTTGGGTTTCAAGTTCTTTTTCTGTTACCAAAATCTCTCGTGGTTTTGAGCCGCGAGCCGGACCAACAATTCCTGCATCTTCAAGTTCGTCTAAGATGCGTGCTGCTCGTGCATAGCCAACACGCAGTCGGCGTTGCAAGTATGAAGCTGAAGCTTTACCTTCTTTAAGTACTAAGTCACGTGCTTCTTCAAAAAGACTGTCTTGGTTTTCGCTGACTCCATTAAAGATTGTTTGTCCTGCATTGTTCCCGGAGTTTTTTTCGGTGATCGAATGATCGTAGTTCGGTGTTTCATCTTCTTTCAAAAAGTTCACAACATTCTTTAGTTCTTGTTCGTTGACAAAAGCACCTTGGAGTCGCTTTGGTTGTGAAAGTGATGGGCTGAGAAATAGCATGTCTCCGCGTCCAAGTAATTTTTCTGCTCCGCTTGCATCAAGAATGGTGCGTGAGTCAGTGAGTGAGGCAACACTGAATGCAACGCGCGCTGGAATATTCGCCTTAATAATTCCAGTTATCACATCAACACTTGGGCGTTGGGTTGCAATAATCAGATGAATCCCAACTGCGCGTGCCATTTGGGCAAGACGTACAATACCAGCTTCAACTTCTTTTTGTGCTGTGGCCATAAGGTCTGCAAGTTCATCAACAACAAAAACTAGGTATGGTAACTTTTCTTTTGCGGTGCGGTTGAATGAGGTGATGTCGCGTTTTTTGGATTTTGCAAGAAGATCAAATCGGCGTTCCATCTCTGCAATAGTCCAACGTAGTGCGTTGATTGTCTTTTTTACATCTGTGATTACTGGTGTTAGCAAGTGGGGAATGCCATTGTACATGGTTAGTTCAACTCGCTTAGGGTCAACAAAGATAAATCGAAGAGTCTCGGGTGTGTTCTGGAAAATTAAACTTAAGATAATAGTGTTCAAGCACACTGTTTTACCTGATCCAGTAGCACCAGCAACCAGCATGTGGGGCATCTTAGGTAGATCAGCAAACCAGACATGGCCAGCAACATCTTTACCGAGCGCACACATCATTGTATGTGGTCGCTTATCAAATGACTTACTTTTAAGTAGCTCGCCCAAAGTAACCATGGCAACGCGATGGTTAGGAACTTCAATTCCAACAAGGGATTTACCGGGGATTGGTGCCTCAATGCGGATAGGGTGTGCAGCAAGTTCTAAGGCTAAGTCGTTGTTCAGTGCTGTAATACGAGACAATTTGGTTCCTCGGTCAGGTTTTACTGTGTATTGAGTTACTGTTGGGCCAACACGAACTTCACCAAGGTCAACTCCAATGCCAAAGTGATCTAATGTTTCTTTAATTATTTGCGCGTTTGCCTTAATGTCTCCTGCAGTTGGTTTGCCTGAAGTAGAAGTAAGAAGTTTGTGTGGAGGCAGTCCTTTAGTACTTGTAACTTTAAAAGGATTGGCGCGGACGAGTTTTTTTGAAGAAGTAACACGTGGTGCATCCTCCTCGTCCTCATCTTCATAATATTCATCCTCGCCCTCGTCTTCCTCTTCTTCATCTTCAAACGCTTCTTCCATTTCTTCACCTTCAGTATCATCATCTCCGTCTTCATAGTTTCCAAAAACACGAAGTCGTTCAACTCGAAAGAGTGTGCCAAATAAATGTACAATTCCGAGCATCATGTTCTTAAGAAGGTTCCCAAGCCAAGAGAACATGTCCATGATGCTAGATAGTGATGTATTGAATAGAAATAGGAGTGACACGAGGAGTAGTGCAATCAGTACAACTGCAGTTACCCATACATCAAACGCTTGGGTTAGCGGATAAGAAAGAGCAACGCCAGCTAATCCTCCGCCTTTGCCGATCATGGCGGTTTCAATAGAGTTATCTCCACCAAAGAATAAGTGGATTAGTCCTGTAACACATAATGTTGTTAGTACAACGCCGATAACATGAGTTGGTTTGTATTCATAATCTTCGTCGCGCTCAATAAGAATTGCCCACAGAATGAGCAGGATTGGCATGGCATATTTTGCAACACCAAAGGCGATAGAGAATAAATCGTTTACAAATTTGCCAAGCAGCCCAGCTAAACCAAAAAAGCTGAGTCCTGCCAAAATAGCCAGTATAAATAAAAAAACCGCCAAAACCCCGCGTTTGATTTCAGGGTTAAGTGGGGCGGAGAACCATGATTCTTTTTTTTTGCGACGTCGGCGGTAGGCCATAGGTAGGACTAGTATAGCAAAAATCAATAAAAAAATCCCCATATCGGGGCTGCGAGCTAACACCATACGTTGGCGCTGTGCACTGGGAGATAACGACCTTGCCTTGCGGCAAAGTGAGGAGAGAGTTTGTTACCTCAACCGATGTACAGCAATGTATATGTCTACCCGCAGCCCTGAGACGGAGATTTGGAAAATAAAAAACGTCGACGACCCCTCCTGTGTATCTAGAGTATGGGTGCATTCGACGGTATTGTCAAGCATGGGAGACATTCTTTTCCACACATCAGAGCAAGATGAATGCGAACTAACAATAAGGGTATGTTGCCCGCGTCTTGACTCTGATGAGTAGAAAAGATCGTGTATGCAGTATCTATTTGTATTAGGTGCAAATGTGGAGGGAGATACAACGGAATTTGGCAAGCCAAGTCCTATTGCACAACGAATGTACAAAAAGCAGTGCATGCAGCCGGAGCCGTATGTACGCTAGTGTGGCATTCAAAGTTAACTCGAAGGGCAAGTCAATGACAAGCTAGAGATAACCCTCTCTCTCCACAATTGTCCCCAATTTAGTGCGTGCTGTGACCTTTTTGCAGTTTTTTAGTCTGCTGTTTGGTCTTTTGGCGCGAAGGCTTCTGCTTTTTCTTGTGTTTCTTGGTTGGCGAGTGATAATCACTGCGCAACTTTGAAACTGCAGTAGCATCAGATGAAAGTTTGATTTTCTTTGGTGTTTTTCTAGTCATATAGACTAGTATAACCCAGAGAAGTAAATAGGGGGAGTAAAAGCGGTTGGCAGGCGTTTCGAATTGAGTACATACCTACGAGTTGTTTACTCCCCCATGATTACTTCCTTTAGAAAAAAGAAAAGGGGAACGAATGCCGGTCTGGCGTTGGGAGGACGGCGCGTGTAGCCATCCAGCATTCGTTCCCCTTGTGAGAATTACGGCGGTGGGCGAGTTCATCGCCCACCGCCTGCCAGTGAAATGACTTCTCTGACAAGAGAGAAATATATCACATCTGAGTGAAATTGTCAAGTCCTTGTGCGGGATTATCAAGACAATTGCCTAATTTTAAAATAAAAAGGAACACGATGGATTAACCAGATCATTGGGGTATTTCTGGGGATAAGTTGTATATATAAGAAGAGAGAGATTTGGCTCGGAAATATTTTTTGTCTAAAATTAGGTAAAATGCAGTGAAGCTTGACAAACCCCAAACATTTGACATGAGTGGATAACTTCGCTATACTTAGCCACGACTCGTGGTTTTCACCCTAATGATTACTACGTGCAAGGTTCAAACCTTCATGACTCCCTTGCATTTTTCATACAAATTATCTCCCTTACAAACACTATAGATCTCCTGTTAGTCGCAGGAAGGTTTTTTGTTTTCAAAAACTATGAAATACAAGCGTAACTATGATCTTGCGCCAGACCGGAAGTACTTTACCGACCTACTTCCTGCTTTGGAATTAGCAGATCTCACCCAAATTCAGAAGACCTCATACAATTGGTTTTTTGAAAAAGGAGCAAAAGAGCTCTTTTCGGAGATTTCTCCGATTAATGATTTTACTGGTCGGGACTTGGAGTTGTACTTTGAGGATTATTTCCTTGATGAGCCAAAGTTTGACGAAGTGACGTGTAGAAAGAAAAATATTACATTTGAGGCGCCGCTTCGTGTTAAGGCTCGTTTGGTGAACAATCGTACTAAGGAAGAGAAGAGTCAGGAAGTGTATTTGGGAGATATTCCAATTATGACTGATCGAGGTACTTTTGTGGTTAATGGTATTGAGCGTGTGGTTGTCTCACAGCTAATTCGAAGTCCTGGTGTTTTCTTCACTTCAGAGCTTGTGCGTGGTCGAAAGCATTATGGTGCAAAGATTATTCCAAACCGTGGTGCATGGATTGAAATTGAAACAGATAGTAACAATGTCATCTGGGTAAAAGTTGATCGTAAGCGTAAAGTAACAATAACAACTTTGATGCGTGCGTTTGGCATGGGGGAGACCGAAGATATTCGTGCGGCACTTCAAGAAGTAAATAATCACCCGCAGATTGATTATGTTGAGGCAACGTTGAAAAAAGATGCTGCAACAAATGAGGATGAAGGTTTGCAAGAAATTTACAAACGTATTCGACCAGGGGATTTGGCAACAGTTGATAACGCGCGGTCACTGATTCACGCAATGTTTTTCAACTTTGATCGTTATGACTTAGGTCGTGTTGGACGATACAAAATGAATGGTAGGTTTGCAATTGAAACAAAAGATGAAGACTTGGAAGGACCAAACGTTCGTGAGACACGTATTTTGCGTCGTGAAGATTTGTTGCGCATTATTCAAGAAGTGATTCGTTTGAATGTAACACAAGAAGATGCTGATGATATTGATCACTTAGGAAATCGTCGTATTCGTGCAGTTGGAGAGCTTGTGCAGAACCGATTCCGCGTTGGGCTTTCTCGAATGGAGCGCATTGTAAAGGATCGCATGAGTACATATGAACTTGATTCTTTGACGCCAGGAAAATTAATTAACGCCCGACCAGTGATTGGTGCTGTACGAGAGTTTTTCATGAGTTCACAGCTGTCGCAGTTCATGGATCAAACCAATCCACTTGCAGAACTTGAACACAAGCGTCGTTTGTCAGCCTTAGGGCCGG
>CAZKMQ010000059.1:0-4945 GCA_964554065.1 uncultured Gammaproteobacteria bacterium
TAGATTCCAGAATATGAGCTCATACAATTCTTGTGTAAGTTCACTTTGCTCATGGATATCAATACTTAGAACCACCATGTCGATCTCATGTGCTGTAACAATTGCGCGAATGTGCTTGAGTGTGGTGTATGTTTCAACACCAGGAAGCGGTGCAGTGTGTTTTTTGGATAGTTCAACAACTGCTACTGGCAAATATCCAAGCTGAGAATCGTTCTGAAAGATTTTTATGAGCTCATCAGACTCACTGGTTCTACCGACAAATAAAATGCGGCGACGAAGGAGCCGCGGAGCAATCCAATGATTAAATGCCATGCGCCAAATAGTAAACAGTGCAGCAAAGATTCCAAGTACGATTACTAGATTGGTTTTAGGAGCAATTCGAAATAGCGGAATAACATAGAAAAAACCAATTGCAATTGCGCCAGATGTGATCAGTGCATAGAAAAAGTGTCGGTAAAAGTGGACGTTGTTCTTAGCTTTTTGGATGTCGTAGAGTTCACTGATGTACAATATTACTATCCATAAAATAAAAATAAGGGTAAAAGGCAGTAAATGCCCTTCCCATTGATTTGTGAACATTTCTGCGCCGTATCGTACGCGCAGGGTGATGGCAAGCGAGATAAATAGTAGCGCAAGGTCGCCAAACACCAGTAATAGCTTTTTAACTCCAAGTGACGATGCACTCATACCGTGTTATACTATAGCCAAATAACTACGAGCACTATAGCTAAAATACCATTTTTTTTCAAGGGTATGGGTCATTTGACGCAAAGAGGTATCTATGCGTTTTTATGTTTGGCTGTGGCCGTTAGTTTTGTGCCGAATACTCTAACTTTTGCCGCAAAACCTAATGATCCATCTTATCAGCGTATTAAATCGTGGGGTAATATCGCATTAGAGCAAGCATGGGATATAACACAGGGAAGTAATCAGGTTATTGTTGCAGTACTTGATAGTGGTGTAGACATGGATCACGCTGATTTGCAAGATAATCTTTGGGAAAACACTAAGGAGATTCCAGGCGATGGTAAGGATAATGACAATAACGGTTATGTTGATGACGTGCGCGGTTGGGATTTTATTGATGAAGATAATAATCCTGCGCCTGATCTTGCTAATTACACAGAGATTGGCCTGAATCACGGAACGGTTGTTGCTGGAATTGTAGGAGCTCTTGGAAATAATGGTATTGATGGTGCTGGAGTGAACTGGCGCGTGAAGATTATGCCTCTGCGCATTCTGGATAATCTTGGCGCAGGTGATACAACAATGGCAACGCGCGCTATAGACTATGCTATTGCACATGACGTGGATGTTATAAATCTGAGCCTGGTTGGGACAACACATGTACCCAGTTTTAAAAATGCAATTGAACGCGCGTATGATGCTGGAATTATTGTCGTGGCAGCAGCAGGCAATGCTGCGTTAAGCGAAGGTGAATTGCCAACTAATTTGTCAGTAATTCCTCGTTTTCCTGTGTGCTATGAGGGGTCACTTGAGAATAAAAACATTGTTGTAGGGGTGGCAGCGGTTGATGAAAACGATGTAATCGCAGATTTTTCTCATTATGGTGGCGATTGCATTGATATTAGTGCTCCTGGAGAATTTCTGCCAAGTACAAGTTATCACGATCCAATTGAGGACTTTACTAGTAGCTATGGCACACAATGGTCTGGGACATCAGTTGCCGTACCTCTTGTAAGTGGCGCAGCTGCGCTTATCCGTGCTGTAAATCCTGATCTTTCAACACAAGAAGTCGTTGATATATTGAAAAACGGAGCTGATGGTCTTAAGGATACTAACCCTGTAAAAAGTGTGTACTTGGGATCTGGACGCTTGAATATTAGAAATTCGTTGAATTTAGCGCTTGATACCGTTCCAGTTGTTGAAGAGCCTACAGATGAAGTTGAAAAGCTAGATCCGGAGGTATTTCGTATTGTAACTGTTCCAGAAAGCGCCTCAGTTGCAACAGTGAAAGTGTTTAGTTCTGGTGGTTCGTTAATCAGTCAGTTTGATGCATTTGAATCTGATTTTACAGGTGGCGCAACAGTAACTGCTGGAGATACTGATGGTGATGGTGTACCAGAGATTATTGTTGGTAAAGGTGTTGGTGGTGAGCCTATGGTTAGGATATTTTCTCAAGATGGTACATTGCAACATGAATTTCTTGTAGACCGATCAGTTGATCGACGTGGAATCCGTGTGGGTGTTATGGATTTTGATACTGATGGAAAAGTTGAAATAGTAAGTGTGCCTCTGTCAGGTGAGTCTGAATTTATAAAGGTCCACCGTGCAAATGGTCGTCAGTTAATTCGATTTTCTCCAGGAGAGCGTGAATATCCGTTTGGTATACACATGGCTTCTGGGTTTGTAAATGGAAAACCGCGCATTGTAATTAGTGAGCGTAATGGAGCTGATCAGCGTATTGAAGCATGGGATGGTATAGGTGCATTTATTAATGAGTGGTCATTATCTTCTGTGAGGTCACAGCGACCAACGATGGGATTAGGTGATATGAATCTTGATGGTATTGCAGATATTGTATTGGGTGCTTCTCCTGGAAACGAGCCTTATATCTATACACGGCCATTTGATTTTTCTCAGACCAGGTCTGAATTTCTTGCGTATAATAAGGGATTTCGTGGAGGTGTTCATGTTGCAGTTCCTAAAGGACGAATTGTAACTGCTCCTGGAAAAGGTGCTAAATCAGTAATTCGTGTATTCACAGCAGCAGGGGATATTCAAACCGAATTCATGGCATACAGTAAGTTTTATCGCGGAGGTGTGAATATTGCCACATTTGAAACACAGTAATCCTTGCTTTATTAGCCTAATCTAGCGTATACTTTTGCTACGAATTAAACATATTATATGGCAGACAAACCAATTTTTGAGAAAAAAAATGTATTAGTGACTGGAGGAGCGGGATTTATTGGCTCACATTTGTGTGAATCACTTCTTAATGAGGCAAAAGTGATTTGTGTGGATGATTTTTCTAATACTACCGCAAAAAATATTGACCATTTGATGCAGTTTGAGAATTTTGAGTTTATCAAGCACAACATGAATGAGCCGCTTGATTTGGAGGTGTATCCTGAATTGGAAAAGTTCAAGGTTAAGTTTCAGGGAATTCAGGAGATCTACCATTTGGCTTGTCCAACAAGTGCAAAGAACTTTGACTCTTTGAAAATGGAAACACTGCGTAGTAATAGCATTGGTGTGATTAATGCTTTGGAAATGGCGTTGCGTTACAAGTCTAAGTTTTTGTACGCGTCTTCAGCTGTGGTATATGGCCCACGACGAGATGACAGGGATTTTTTCCTTGAAGAGGATGAGGGGACAATGAATCATTTGTCTCCGCGTGGGAGCTATGATGAAGGAAAGCGATTTGGTGAGACATGTGTTGCAACCTATGAGCAAGTTCACGGTCTTGATGTTAAGATCGCGCGTATTTTTCGAACATATGGATCACGTTTGAAGTTATTTGATGGTCAGATGATTCCAGATTTTATTTTGGATGCGCTTGATAACAAGGATTTGACAGTTTATGGTGGTGAGGATTTCAAAACATCGCTTATGTATGTAAGTGATTTGATTGATGGAATGCAGCGCTTGATGAAAGCTCCTCCAGGGATTGGTCCGGTTAACTTTGGTGGAACTATTGCGCACAATATTGCTGATGTTGCGCAGATGATTATTGAGAAAACCAACTCATCCTCAAAAGTAAATATAGTTGATCCACTTGAGTTCATGAGTCCTCTAGGTATGCCATCAATAACTAAGGCAAAGGAGCGTTTGGGATGGTTGCCACTTGTTCGTCTTGAGGATGGTATTTCAAAATCAATTGATTATACTATTGCACACAAGCAAATTCTGGGGTTGTAACTGAATATGCGAAACAATACATACATTGTTATGCCAGCGTATAACGAGGCGGCTGTTTTGTCGTCTGTGCTTAGTGATGTGTGTAGTGCAGTTCCAGCGCGGCGGGTAGTAGTTGTAAATGATGGAAGTTGTGATGCAACAGGAGTTATAGCTGCAAAACACGGTGTGCATGTAGTGCATCACGAGTTAAATCGTGGTTTAGGTGCTGCGCTGAAAAGTGGAATGATCTTAGCTGTGGCACTTGGGGCGCAAGCAGTGGTAACTTTTGATGCTGATGGGCAACATAAGGCACAGCACGTTGATCAAATGATCGCGCCTCTCTTGCGCGGCGAAGCAGACATGGTAATTGGATCACGCTTCCTGAAGAATGAATCAATGCCGCGCCATCGGCGCGCATTCAATGCAATCGGGAATGTGGTTACGTGGTTATTTCATGGTGCATGGACTTCAGATAGTCAGTCAGGATTGCGCGCGTTTAATCTTCATGCGCTTACTAATTTAGATATTCGTGCTAATCAAATGGACGTGAGCTCGGAATTTATTAAAGAAGCACATCGTTTGCGTTTTCGTGTTGCTGAAGTGCCAATTCCACCTATATATACTGAATACTCAATGAGTAAAGGACAGTCATTTATGGGAGGTATTCGTACAGTGAGTAAAATAGCTATTCGTAAGTTCTTGCATTAAATTATGTTAATTGTTCAAATTTTCTTTGTTCTATTTGCACTATTCTCGCTTTCGCGAGTGTTTGTTATGGTGCGTAAGCGTCAATTGTCCTTTGCGCTTGGAAGCTTGGCAATTGTTGTGTGGGCATCAGTGATAGTTTTTTCTTTGCAGCCAGAGTGGTTGAATCATATCGCTAGAATTGTTGGGATCGGTCGTGGTGTAGATACAGCGATTTACATTTCAATTGTGGTGCTATTTTATCTTGTTTTTCGAATTTTGGTCCGATTAGAGAAAATGGAGGATCAGGTCACAACAGTTGTACGTAAGAATGCTCTTAATAAGTATTTTGACAAAAAAAAGCATGAGTAAGAAGGTTGCAATCATTTCTCCGGTT
>CAZKMQ010000060.1:0-4840 GCA_964554065.1 uncultured Gammaproteobacteria bacterium
TCTTAATATATGTTGTAGTATGCCCACCTGAATCACTGGCAAGACCTACCTCAGTACATCCACGACTTTCTACACTGCAAGTAACTTTAGGCTTCTTAACAACGTAAATAATATCATCTGATGGAACTAGTATGTCATCTTCTGGATGATCAAGAGAGTCTGCATCAGTACCAGTATTAAACAACTGCGAATCTGAACTGGTT
This sequence comes from uncultured Gammaproteobacteria bacterium, assembly GCA_964554065.1. Lineage (GTDB taxonomy): Bacteria > Patescibacteriota > Patescibacteriia > Magasanikbacterales > JBBTQS01 > CAZKMQ01. The sequence goes on from CAZKMQ010000060.1 coordinate 204, forward strand.
GAGTTGTGCGTATTAATAAATGCCTGACAACCAGCAATTTCTTCACGACAAACTTTAGTAAACGCAGTTAAATATTCAAGCTTCTTATCTTGATTCTCATATTCACGACAACCAAGCGCAGAACCTGGCAAATTATCATTTAAGTTTGCATCACAAACATTAGGCGTATTCCATGAATCCTTAACCAAATAATGAGTATTATCTGCTTCTTTAATAATTACCGTATCTATGAACATGTCGCTCTCACCACCACTAATATCCCAATCAACATACGCCAAATTAATCGGAGCAGAATCAATTGCAAACGGCCCAATAGTGTACGGTCGCCACACACCATCAAGCTCTATAGACTGACTAGTTGAAATTTCTGCCTGGAACGTGCTCTTATACGGCTCTTGACTCTTCCAAACAAAGAATCGGAAATCCATTACCCCTGATCCTTTGGCCCAAAATGAAACAGTATAGTTCTTTTTGGTCTTAATACCAAAATCTGGACTACGCAACGGAAATCCACCACCCTGATGTATTGATGATGAACCAACAGAAACCGCTTCACTGCTAATCTTTCCTCCCATCCAATTACCAACCTCACCATTTTCAAAACCATCAGCAAACACTATCTGACCAGCTCCTGCACTATTTCCGCGGTACTCACGACAACCATTAGCTTCTTCGCCACATGTACTGCTCAAATCAGGCAATGCTTTATAAATACAAACACCTTTGAATGTTCCGGTTGCGTCAGTTACAAGCTCACCACCTGTTTGAACACAAATATCCTTTGCTACCACATCATTTCTTCGCAGTGGATGGCAATCATCACTTGCAAATACTAGACGAGATAATAGGCGATAGCTTCGCTTTCCGTTTTTATCAAAAAACTCTCGACAATCTGGATCAAAATCAGGATCTATATTCTTATCTGCATAACTATTCATATTACAGGAAATATACAGATCAGTTAATTCAAGATTATCCTTTGATGCATACTCTGGAGCAATAGCACCTGACTCATATGTAAAAGGTTTTGGACCTACGTTTGGGCCAACATCCACCTTCATCTGATATGACTTAAGCTGATATCCTGCAGTATCTGAACCTTCCCATGTATAGAAAGTATCATTCTTTGCATCTGACAACTTAATACACATGCGAAGTGAACTGTAATAATCAACGGTTTCACCGCCTTGTCCTGCCACTTCTAAATCAGTAAAGCTTGTACAACCAACCTCAGCTGCACTACACTGCTTAGCAGTTGTTGGAATGAAATAATCAATAGCACCTTGCGGCTCAATATGAGTTGGTTGTTGAGCAAACTGTGAATAACCAACACAACTAGCGTCACATTGATCATTCCAAGAAATAATTGAACCGCCGCCAGCTGTATACTTAGCAAGCGTCGCAACCGCAGCTACTGCTGGATCACCATTTGTTGGCTCAAATAAGTTACAACCAACCTCCTCAGGCTTACAGATTTGTGCGTAATCTATGCACTCAAACGGATCATCTACAGAACCTGTACACCCTAGATCATCTGGTGCAATCTGCACATAAACACTTTCAAATGATGATGTTTGCAGCTCAGTACATCCTTTGTTCTGCTCTGAACATGTCTCCCCAAACTGATTCAAATGAACAACATCACCAAGAGAATCCCAAGAACCAAGTTCTGTGCCACGTTCTAGAAAATACGCACGACAACCAACGTTCGCTTCAGTACAGAAATTATTATCAATAGTGTTTGTTAAATAAGAGACTGTACTTCCTTCACGATTTGTAAGTGTTGCACAAGAAGCGTAATGTTCAGCACATGACTGACCAGAAAATGACCACACGTTCTTCTCGCGTGTGCAATAACCCCAGGCACCTTTACACTGACCATTTTCATCTACAGCTACGCATGTTGGATCATCTACACACACTTCTTGACGAATAGCACCTTCTGCTGACTGCAATAGTGGGCCATAAACCTTCGCACGACACTGCATAAGTGGCGCTCTGAACACCCAATCTGGATCAATCAAGTGACAATACGGGTGCTCATCATCAGCAATACCTTGGGGATCTAACTGGAAATTACAATCATTGAATCCTTCCATCACGGTTCGCAAAGTTACAGGTCCGTTTTCAATAACTTCTTTTGCTGCAATCTCCCAACCAAGTGGAATAATTCGCGCTCGACGTAATTTTACTAAATTACTATAACAATATGCTTCATTTGCACAGAACTTACTTTCATTTCTTGCGGTATCATCCGGTGGAACCAGGTCCCAATCACCATGAAGAAGCCCATCTTCAATAGCTGTCTTCACTGTGTACTCATTTCCAGCATCAAACCCTTTAATTGCCTGCTGAAATGCCCCATCAATAACACAGTTGTTCTGTTGTGGATACTGATCTGGACACGAAGAAAACTCAGTAACAATGTCGATGCTACTTATTTCTCGAAGCTTTGGCGTAAACACATTGGCATATTGCGCTTCAAAAGCTCGCGCTCGTGAGCCACCTTGTGAATACTGACCTGAGAAATTAAAACCAGAATCTGAACCCTTATCCGCAACCGGAATCGCACCACCACCACCAAAATACTTATCTATAAGTGTGCTTCCTAGTGTAGAGATAAACCGTCCAGCAATAGCTACTAATGCACCCTCACCACTTGCAATAAACGCATTAAACGTATCCTGACTTCGCTCATTAAACGTCTGTGGACTTGCAGCCTCTGCTCCTCGCGCAACTTCTTCCTTTGGCGTGATCACTACACCAGAAACCATACCAGTAACTGCTTTATATGAAGAACCTGCTTGACGACGTAATTCAGCCTCATAACTTGCGGTCAAAGTCTTCAACTGACTTTGCAAAGATGCGTTATTAATTATTGAAATGTCACTTTGACCCTCTTCAAAAATAGTGGAGAACCCAGAAAAAAATGTTGTTGGATCTTGCTCCTCAGCTAATTCCTCCCATGATTCAAGTATCCTCTTAAAATCACATCGTGGCTCATGAACTAGTCCAGAAATACTACCTTTATCTTTTCCTGGATCACCTTTAGAAAAAAACTGCCCTGATACTGCCTCACTAAACAAAGCAGCTGGAATTGCGTATAACAAGTACGGCGCGTTTGGCGTACAAAGATTCAAACCAAATGTTTGCTTCTTACATTCACCATCTTTATATTCTGGATCGGTTTTTGCATGAAATTCATCTTTACACTGCGAACTCTTCTTACACGGCAAACCACCCTTTGGACCACCTTCTTTAGTAAACCCACCACCAGTACATACTAAGTTCTTACCGGTAATAGTCACACTATCACTGAAAGTCTGCAAAAACTCACCTGTTGCACCATATGCCGCATCCTCAAGATAATCATCCCACGGCGCTGTCTCAACAAGTGGACCACCTCCCCAATCACCAGTCACAATATACTTTGCAGTTCGCTCTGCCAGCGCATTACCATATTGAGATACAGTATCCACAAGTGCCACTGTTCCAGCCTTTAGCAAAAACTGCCCAACATTTTCAAGAACTCGTTTCCAAATATTCTGAGACAATGTCATGCTTTCAAGAACAGGAACAGACCACTGAGCATGCGCAGGTCGCGCATTGCCAAAAGTTCCAATTCCAATAACAAGCACAGCAAGCAGTGTGACTACACTCTTTTTGAAACTCCACGAATTATTGCTCCCCTTGTGCATAAATTATTCTTGAACTTCCTCTGCTTGTTTCAACGCTTCTTGCAGCAACTCTTGCAATTGCTCTTTAGACAATGCATTCACTTGAGCAGCATCAACACCAGAATCGATCAAAACTTGCTTAAACTCATCAAGATCAGCTACTTCTGGGTCAGGAGTGGTTGCTGTTGCAGCGCCTGGTGCAATAACACCAGTACTGCCCAATGTCTCCTCATACAACTGCCGCAATTGATCATCAGTTACACCCTCAACAGCTGCTGGATCAACTCCAGATTGAATCAACCCCTCGCGAAGCTTCTCAACATCAAAAGACTCGCCGTATCCAAATAAGTTCACCAAGTCATTATTGAGCTGTCCAACCGGAGTTTCTAAATCATTATTACTTGGCGCAGCGAATTCCCCACCACTTCCTGATGTATTTGCACCAAGACATACATCACCCTTTGGACAGTTCGGATTACCACCTGCTGCAACTTCTTGCGCATCTGACTCACCATCTGAATCTGAATCAGATAAATACGGACTACTCTTATAAATATTAATTTCATCAAAATCACTAAGCCCGTCCGCATCAGTATCCGCCGCGCGCAACCCTTCTTCTGGAGATAGAGCTTTTAAATTAGAAACATTTTTTTCAATTTTCTGCTGCCCGCGATCACTACCATAATAAACATTGGCCTTCATTTGTGTGACACCCAAAAAAACCGCTGCTACGCCAAAAACAGCAAGCAGTAGCGCGCTTAACTTTTCGTACTTCGAAAGTCGGCCAAATGCCTGACGAAATTCGTCCATGCCTATATATATTTAGTGACCTAAGTATACCACAAAGTCATGCCAGTTCTCCACTGTTAATTGTTCAGGGCGAATTTGCGGGTCAAGTCCAGCTTTTTTAAGCGCCTCTAGGATTTCTTTTTTGTCAAAACCTTCTGCTGTACTCAATGA
>CAZKMQ010000061.1:0-4575 GCA_964554065.1 uncultured Gammaproteobacteria bacterium
ACAAAAAACTTGAAGGTATTCGTGACTTGCGTGATGAATCGAATAAGGACGGAGAGCGTATTGTGGTTGAATTAAAAAAGGATGCGTTTCCTAAGAAAATTTTGAATCAATTGTACAAGATGACGCAGTTGCAAACCAGTTTCCACGTTAACACTTTGGCACTGGTTGATGGGATTCAGCCACGTGTTTTGAATTTGAAAATGGTTTTGGAAGAATTTATTAAACACCGCGAAGAAGTAATTAAGCGCCGTACTGAGTTTGATCTGCAAAAGGCAAAAGACCGCGCGCATATCTTAGAGGGACTGAAAACCGCCTTAGACAAAATCGACGCAGTGATCAAAGTGATCAAAAAATCCAAGAATCGCGACGACGCACGAGTGAACTTAATGAGGAAGTTCAAACTTTCTGAGATTCAGTCCAACGCTATCTTGGATATGCGATTACAGAACTTGGCGAACTTAGAGCGCATGAAAATTGAAACTGAACTGAAAGAAAAGAAAAAGATTATTGCTAACCTTGAATCCATTCTTAAGTCGCGCACCAAAATGATGAACATCATCAAAGGCGAAATTATTGAAATGCGCGATGCATATGGGAATGAACGTCGCACTAAGATTGTTAAGCATGGAGTTAAGGAATTCTCTGCAGAGGACTTGATCCCAAATGACGACACCATGCTAATGATCACACGCGACAATTACATCAAGCGAATTAATCCTGATACTTTCAAAACTCAACGACGTGGTGGAAAAGGTGTGATTGGTTTGAATACTAAAGAAGAAGATACGGTTGATCGACTAGTCGCGACCACTACTCATGCTGACTTACTATTCTTTACTTCAAAAGGACGAGTTTTCCAAACCAAGGCTTATGACATTCCAGAATCATCACGAACCGCACGGGGTCAGGCGCTGGTGAACTTTCTGCAACTCGCACAAAACGAAAGTGTGACTGCAGTCTTGGCTCGCGGTGGTGCAAAGAAAGTTGCTGTTGAACTTGAAGATGACGAAACAATGGTTGGCGCGGATAAGAAATACATTATCATGGTGACAAAATATGGAACCATGAAGAAAGTAGATATTGCACAATTCGAGAATGTTCGCCGTTCAGGATTAATTGCAATCACTTTGAAAGACGAAGACGAATTGTTATGGGTGCGTGCAAGCACAGGAGACGACGGAGTCTTACTTGTATCTTCAGACGGTCAATCAATCCGATTCCCAGAAAAAGGAATACGAGCAATGGGACGTGGTGCTGCTGGAGTCCGCGCGATGCGCTTGAAAGGTGAGGATACTATAGTTGGCATGGACGTTGTTTCAAGCAAATCCAAAAAAGGAGAGTTCCAATTATTTGTAATCATGGAAAACGGTTATGGTAAGCGCACAGACCTTGTTGAATACCGAACACAAACGCGCGGCGGCTCAGGAACCAAGACCGCAAAGGTCAGCAAGAAAACCGGACACATTGTCAGCGGCCGCGTAGTTCGAGCAGATACAGAAAAAGACTTACTTATAATTTCTAACAAAGGCCAGATAATTCGCTTGCCACTCTCAAGCGTGAGCGAGCTCGGTCGAACCACACAAGGCGTTCGACTAATGCGCTTTAAGGCTGACGCAGATACGGTTGCGAGTGTAACAGTGGTGTAATTGTAATGAACTTGCCACGACACAACATCATCCCCGCTTCATATTTACTCCTACTTAATAATGGTAAGGTTTTATTACAGCGCCGATGCAATACTGGTTTTGAAGATGGTAACTACGGCCTAATCTCAGGACATGTTGAAGTGGGCGAAACATTCACCCAAGGTCTAATCCGCGAAATTCACGAAGAAATTGGAATTATTCTACGCCCTACTGATATAGAACTTGTACACATCATGCACAGAAAAGCCGCAACATCCGAAAGAGTTGATGCTTTTTTTGTTGTAAGAACTTGGCAAGGCGAGCCAAAGAATATGGAACCTGAAAAATGTGATGATGTGTCTTGGTTTTCTGTGGGTGATTTGCCTAAAAACATGATTGAATACAATAGATTTGCTTTTGATAAAATACAGGATGGAATTTTTTATAGTGAATACGGCTGGTAATGCAGGCCCCTTGCCAAAATCCCCCATATTCGCTATAGTAATCACGCTATAATACACATAAAAATATGTCAGTACCAAAACAAAAACAATCCAAGTCACGAAGTGCACGACGTCGCGCTAACGACGGCTTAAGTGCAACAAAGACTGGTTCATGCCCACAATGCAAAAAGCCGGTTTTGCAGCCGCGGCAAGCAAGTGTTAAATGTTGCTGCTAAAACCAGCAAATAATCGTTCTTTATCTCCGCCCTAACGGAGAGCAATTGTTCATTCTATGGCTTCACGTCATTTAGCGCGATCGGTCGCGCTCCAGACATTATATCAATGGGATTTTGCAGATAAGCCCTCTGCGATTTTACCTGCTCTTCTTGAACACACTCGCGAAGAGTTTGGAAACAAAGCAGATGAAGAAGGGTTTGCGCAACACATTATTGATAATGTTGTTGAAAATCTTGAAGCCATTGACGCACTGATTAATCAATACGCGCCTGATTGGCCTGTTGAACAATTGACTGGCATTGACCGGTCAATTTTGCGTATGGGGGTAAGTGAACTTAAATACGACACCACGATTCCTCCGAAAGTTGCGATTAATGAATCTATTGAGCTGGCAAAAACTTTCGGCGGTCCTTCTTCTGGAAAGTTCGTAAATGGTGTGCTTGGTGCGATGTATAAGGACATGGTAAGCGGTGGCGAAGTTGACGAGAAAAAAGAAAAGCAAAAAGAAGAAGCTGCAAAGGAGGCTAAAGAATAAAATATGGAACCTAACGAATCATTAGAACAATTAGAAGAATCACTTGGCGTTGTATTTGCTGACAAAATTGTGCTGAAGCAAGCATTAGTGCATCGTAGCTACTTAAATGAGCATAAAGATTTCGAGCTGAACCAGAACGAACGGCTGGAGTTCTTGGGTGACGCTGTACTAGAGCTTGTAATTACTGAATACCTATACTTTAATTTCCAAAACCCAGAAGGCGAGCTTACTAATTGGCGCGCAGCTCTTGTGAATGCAAAGATGCTTGCTGCAGTTGCCAAAGAGGTCAACCTAGAACCTTTTCTGTACATGTCTGCAGGTGAAGCTAAGGACACCAATCAGAAAGCGCGGGATTACATATTAGCCAATGCTTTTGAAGCAGTGATTGGTGCTATTTATTTGGACCAAGGCTATAATGTTGCAAAGGACTTTCTCATGCGCATCATTGTGCCAAAGCTTGAAAACATTCTTGCCAACGGACTTTACCTAGATTCCAAGTCTCGCTTCCAGGAATCTGCACAAGAACAAGTTGGTGTAACCCCAACATACAAAGTACTAGAAGAAGATGGTCCAGACCACGACAAACAATTCAAAGTTGGGGTATTTCTCGACAAAGAACTAGTTGCAAGTGGAGGCGGTACTAGCAAACAAGAAGCACAGACAGCAGCAGCTGAAGCCGGACTCCAAGCTAAAGGCTGGAAAGGACCAGATGTAAAAGTTGTAAAAAGAGATCCGAACAAAATGATTTAATTACTACGGCGCACAGCGCTGCTGCGCGCCACAAAGCATCCGTGGCTCAACTGGATAGAGCACCGGTCTTCGGAACCGGGGGTTGCAGGTTCGAGTCCTGCCGGATGCACTTCATAAATAAAAAGAATACGGACAAATTCGTGTGCTCCAGCGGCACACGAATACCGTGCTCGCTGCGTGACCCTTTCAGGGACCAAGCTCACACAGCTCGCAAGGGTCCGTATTCTTTTTATTTATTTCGTATTTATTGTATGACTTGTGGGAGCACTGGGGCTCGAACCCAGGACCGTTTGCTTAAGAGGCAACTGCTCTACCAGCTGAGCTATGCTCCCAACTACGCAGGTAGTGTATAGTAAAGTTTAAATTTTTGCAAGATGAACTGTTGACGTTCGATGTTTTTGCATATATGCTACCCACGTATTCTCCTACGGACGATTATCAACTATTTGCTTCGCAAATAGTGCCGCCTTCCTCCGTCAAATGACGTCGAGCTTTGCTCGCACCATTCTCCTCCGGACGATTAGCTCAGTTGGTTAGAGCGCAGCATTGACATTGCTGAGGTCACAAGTTCAATTCTTGTATCGTCCACATTTATAAAAACTTTTCCACAGTTGAATTCGCAAAAACTTTTTTTGTGTTTCAAAATAAAAAAGTTTACTGTATAATAATTGCATCAGGTCGATTGAGAAATTTTTTTACCATGTTTGAAAAAATTTCAAAAGTAACGTTACAAAAAATATTTTTTTAAACTACAACGAAGGAGGTGATATACATGCCTGCAAGAAAGCGAGCTACAAAAAAACGTAAGCCAGCTAAACGTAAGTCAACCGCGAAACGCAAACCTGCGAAACGCAAGACAACTAAACGTAAACCAGCTAAACGCAAGACCGCAAAGCGAAAGCCTGCGAAAAAGCGTAAGCCAGCTAAACGCAAACCAGCTAAGAAACGAAAAGCTGCTAAGCGTAAACCGGCTAAGAAGAAACGC
>CAZKMQ010000062.1:0-4447 GCA_964554065.1 uncultured Gammaproteobacteria bacterium
CCAACGACATTGATGATATTTTTTTTCTGTATTCCGGATTTTGGAAGAAAAAACAGAGACCCAATTGCTTGCCAGTCGCTGTTTTTTCTCCTCTATGGTTCCCTGCTTAAGCAGGGCCTTTAGAAAATCTCAGTTGTCTTTTTAAATCTGGTGTAATTTTACAGAAGTATGGAAAACCTGTCAAGGGCCTGGAGCTTGTCAACTGTGGATGGATTTTTGTGTAAAATTAAATGAAAATAAAAAAACCTAACAATCTTGACAAAAACCGCAAAACACATTATGATACATTCTTCGGTTTTCCGGATAAATTCACAACCAAGCAACTGCTTCCTTTTTATGGTTAATGGGGGTTTACAAAACCGATAAAATGTGCTAGTATAAGCTGTGTTCATTTGCACAACGTGTGCATGATGAATCGCACTACAACAGCATGAGTAGGGAAACATGCGCTGCAAATCCTGGAGAAGTACTTTTGTCACGACCTATCTCATCTTTTTCGTGGGACTCGTGGTACTGATACTAAACCGACTCATCCTCGGAATTGGACTCCGAGGCACGTCCATGGTTGATGCGCTTGTGTTCGGCAGCGTTTTCAGCATGCTTGTGCCGAGCATGATCCTGATATTCGGCGCGCAGTACCGCAAAGCAGGAGTTGTGCTGGGTGGCATCATTTTGCTCCCAATCGCGTTCTTCTACTCACATATCAGTTCTGTGTTTGTTCCCTGGCGACCGCTCTACGGAGATGGACTTCCGGGACACGCTTCAGTCGTCGAAGGGGTCATCGCTCTCATTCTCGCACTGTTCATCATCACGAAGATGAATGATCTCTTGGAGAAAAGTGTGAAACACCTCTAGACGCACCAGCCAAACAACAGCAAACAAAGACCGCCTGATAACACAGCGCGGTTTTTGCTTTTTTATGTATTAGTATTTAGACATAAAAAGCTTGACAAAACACCAAAAATGTGCTATAGTATATAGTTGTATCTACTAGAGATAAGTGACTCCTGAGTAGTATTTTTAGCAAAAAAATTACTCAGGATTCGCTTTCACACCTAGTGATTAGAAGAATCAACGCTCAAGACAACTCAACAACCGTATTGGAGGGAAACACATGTTTCTTCGGTTCTGGAACTCAATCATTGGAATGGCGCTTGTCACCGTCTTGGTTGGCAACGTCATCTTGATCTTTGGCAACGCGTACCTGGCAAGTGCGTTTTCTAGCCCGACCATGGTCGACGCGCTTCTGTTCTGCATGATCTTCTCGGTGGCAACATCAGGAATTCTCATGCTCACAGGTGCAGCCAACGAGAATTACGGCGTGGCGCTTGGAGGAGCACTGCTGATCGGTGCAGGAGCATTCTGGGCCAAGGCCTGGACCAACTCGCCATTCCCTAGCTCATGCACCACAACCAAGACCGCCACAACAGTGGAAGGACTCGTTGCCCTTGGGGTGGTAACAGTGGTTGTGGGAATCATCCTCTGGGTGATCAACGGTGAGCTCGAGCAGTTCAACGTGTGTCGTGACGAGGACTAACCCCCTTGTTCCACACAAGCCGCAATCTACCTGCAGCGGCAAGTGCTTCATCCACTGAAGTGCGTAACAAAAACCGCCTGATAACACAGCGCGGTTTTGTTTTACTTAAATTAAACTATGCTCCCATGCTTTCTGATTGCTCTTCAATATCAATTTGACCAATCTCTACCATCTTCCCTCCACCGCTTTGCGACATAAAGAACCCAATATCTGCGATGCGATACTTATCAGCTTGCAATCGACGCATAAGATATTCACCGGTAAGCTTCCCCTCCTTCTTTAATGCTTCCCCATACAGTGCAAATACGTCCTGAAGCCCTCCTTTATAAGACAAGCTTCCTTCGTTTGAAGCAGTTACAATATGTGGCAATGCTAATTGTTCTGGATTACCACAAACTTTTCTATATTCTTGTGCAATTGCAGACCCAAGATTAAGTGTAAAATCATAACTATGGCATGCACCAACCATAATAGTAATGTTTTCTAATGTTTTGGGATCATCAGTATCCACAATACGCTTAACTAATCCTTTTGCAAACGAGCTCACATTCATTGAATTCGACGCAATCGTCTTATCTTTTAAATCTACATAACGATCAATCAATAAAGACCCTCGCGAACCATGAGTATCAAACCATAACGTGGTTTTACCTCTAGTTTTAGAAATATTTTCTACTAAATCTTTCTCCGTTTTTCTGTCAAGCAAAGAAGACAGGCCAGCATCAGCGCCAAAACCAATAGGAAGAACCTCTTTTTCATCCTCTTCTATAGAGCTGCCAAAGATAGCACGAGCACCACGACGCATATCTCCATTATCTTTCTCAAAAACTTCACCAACTATAGGCTTAACTTCAATCTGACTATTTGGCACTTCCTCTTTAGCAAAAGCTTCAATCTTCGCTGTACTGAATCCATCTTCATTTGCAACAAATACAAGAAGTTCTTCAACCTCAGGACCGATTAATTCAAGTTTTAAAAATCGCTCACGCTGCTCTAGTAAGAATTGCATTGATTCTCGTGGAGTACCTTTGCTTAATCCGCGTGAATTATTCTTAATAAGAGACTTAATTAGAGAATAGCTTTCCGCAAGTGTGCAATTTGAACTTTGCAATAACTCCCGAACCTCAGGATTATCAAGAACTCTTTTAAAATGTTCTGACGCACCATGCGCAGCCCAACCAGGAAATTCTACCATAGTCTTTTGCACCTCTTTTTTATAAGCAAAATTTCCCTCATCAGCAGCTTGCCACACACGCGGATCAATCTCTGAAAGTGTTATTATATCTCCTGTAGGAAGATAATCAGAAGCGCGTGAAGAGTAATACCTGTGATGCATTTTTTCTCTTGAATCCTTTAACAGATCTGCATGTTTGCCACTTCGTTCCATGTCAGCTAAATACAAACCATAAGCATCGACTTTGTACAAAACACTACCAAGCGACTGATAAACCTCTTTCGGAGCATTATCACCAGCTTCGCGCATTATTGCGACATAATCCTCTCCCATTTCTTCCAAAAACCTCTTGCGCACCGCATCTTGATCTGCAATCGTTCGTTCAAAAAAACCGCCATATTGACGTTCAATATCTTCATCAAATTTACGGAATCGCACAATAAGGTCAAGAGTTCTTTTTTCAAAAGATTCTTGTGGCTCTGCTTCTTTTACAGCAACCGGAACTTGTTTTTTCTCCAGCCCTGCTTCACTAGGCCTTTCAAATAAAGAACCCGCAGCTACAGCAGCACCAGATGTAGCAAGCCCAGCCATAAACCTCCTTCTGCCCGGATCTTCAGGCTCAGGATCAATTATATTTTCCGGGACACGAACCCATTTAAGTGCATCGTCTAGATAATCAAAATACTCACTAATGCGCGTTCCGGGAACATGTGCACCCCATCTGTTTTCATTGAAATCATATGTAATGTCTACACCTTCAGGAATAGTATTCTTTTCTCCACTAAGTACCAAATTATAAACCGGGCTTGCCAAGTAATCCAGCCCTGCTGATTTTATTTCTTGTGCAACTTCTTCCCGTGAGATATCTTCTTTTGCAAGCTCAGCCCATTCCTTTTTACCTCTTTTTTTATTAAACATGTAAAAAATTATTCAGCACTCTCTTCACGCCATTTTTCAATTTCTGCATGGTTGCCAGACAAAAGTATTTCTGGAACTTTCCAACCACTAAATTCCTCAGGGCGTGTGTACTGAGGATATTCTTTTTTAATTTTACCAAATGATTCATCTTTGAGCGAATCTGCATTACCTAGCACTCCTGGTACAAGTCGTGCTGTTGCTTCAGTAATAATAAGCGCACCAAGTTCTCCTCCTGCTAATACATACTTACCAACTGAAATCTCCTCATCCACACAATTATCTGTTATGCGCTGATCCACACCTTCATATCTTCCGCAAACCATTACAATGCGATCATACTTTTCTGCAAACTCTTGCGCTACATCTTGAGTGAATTCGCGTCCGCGCGGTGAAAGTAAGATGGTGTGGGTTTTTTCATCTTTATTGTTTTTGAGCGCTTTGACTGAATCAAGTGCTGCATGAATTGGTGGGGCTTGCATCACCATTCCGGCTCCTCCACCATATGGTGAGTCATCAATTGTATTGTGCTTGTTTGTTGCAAAATCTCTAATGTCCACGCTACTAATCGTAATAGCCCCTGCTTCTTGCCCGCGCTTAAGAATAGACTCGCCAATGTAGTCCTTAATTATTTTTGGAAAAATTGTTAGAATGTTGAATTGCATATACAAATAAAAGAAGTATCAGCCCAAGTCCTAATGGATGATTAAGAAATGGGCTGAATGTGTGTGTTGTGAGCAGGGAAGCTAATACGGAAAATATTACAAGCACGTTCATACCACCACCCCACAACAACACCACACTATACCCACATATCATCA
>CAZKMQ010000063.1:0-1063 GCA_964554065.1 uncultured Gammaproteobacteria bacterium
GATACTATGCGGTATGGCAAATGGAAAGCGCTGAATAGCGATGGGAAGGTGCTATCACGCAAAACGGGATTCACTCGTGATTACACATCAGATCCGTACGGTGATTACTACACATCTAAGCGCGTGATCTTCCCGCTTAATGCAGAAGATGACAGTATTCACCCAAAGACGTTTGTATTTGGAATTTTGGATGGGGATAAGTCAAAGGCGTATGTGCTTGATTCTGTTAAGGAAAAAGGTGAAATAGAAGATGTCTTTGCTGGAAAAACCATTATTGCTCAGTATGATGAGTCTTTAGATGCTGTTCGGCTGTTTGAGAAGACCAGTTCTGGAGATCGTATACGGATTAATCCATTTCCAAATTATTGGTTTAGTTGGAAAGCAGCGCACCCTAATACTGAAATTTATCAATAATATGAATAAAACTCTATCGTTATTACTCGGTGTTTTAGTGATTATTCTTGTGGGTGCCGGATGTCAAATAACATTGCCAAATTCACAAGATGTACCTGCAGGGCCATTAACAACTCAGCAGCTTCCTGATTTTTCTCTGGAGGACTTTCAAGGGAAAAGAGTTACGCGTGGTGACTTGCTTGGTAAGCCGCTAGTAATTAATTCGTGGGCTGCTTGGTGTCCGTTTTGTAAAAAAGAACTTGAAGATTTCGTAACAGTGCAAAAGGATTTGGGTGATGCAGTTACTATTGTGGCGATTGACCGTGCTGAGTCATTGAAGACTGCGAAGGGGTTTACTGATTCTCTAGGCATTTCAGATGATCTTGTGTATTTACTTGATCCAAATGATTCCTTCTACCAACATATTGGTGGTTTTAGTATGCCAGAAACAATATTTGTTGATAGTGAAGGTAATATTGTTCAACATAAGCGTGGTCCAATGACAGTAGAAGAAATTAAAAAGCGCATAGAGTCAATATTATGATAGAAGCATCAGGACTTATTATTCCAGCGTTTATTGCAGGGCTGTTAACTTTTCTTGCGCCGTGCACATTACCACTAGTGCCAGGATATCTGGGGTTTATTAGTGGCGTGTCGCTTAAAGACATGT
>CAZKMQ010000063.1:1073-4376 GCA_964554065.1 uncultured Gammaproteobacteria bacterium
CTAAGGCAAATGCTGCTCGGAAAAAGATTTTCATGAACGGTGTGTTTTATGTGATTGGGTTTAGTGCGGTGTTTATTGTTTTAGGTAGTTTATTTGGTCTTGGTGGGGCAGCATTTATTAAGTATCGTATATGGCTTAGCCGAATTGGTGGAATTTTCATTATAATTTTCGGATTGTATATGATGCATTTGTTAAGGTTGCCAATGTTTTCGTTTTTAAATAGTGAGAAACGATTTCATATTTCTGGTATTTTGAAACCAGGAAGATATGGTAGTTCTTTTCTCTTTGGGGCAACGTTTGCGTTTGGGTGGACACCTTGTGTTGGACCAATTCTTGGGTCGATTCTGTTGCTTGCTAGTTCATCTGCCACAGTTGGTTCTGGTGCGTTCTTGTTAGCTGTATTTTCGCTTGGTCTTGCTGTACCATTTCTGCTTATTGCTGCAGGTGTTGGAAATGCTACAAAATATATTAAGACAATGAGTAAATACTTGAATTGGCTATCTATTATTGGTGGCGCGTTCCTAGTGTTTATTGGTGTGTTGCTGTTAACAGGAAAACTTGGTTTGTGGGTTGGATTTTTCTTTGAGATGTTTTCATTCTTTAATTATGATGCATTGCTAAACTTGTTGTAAGTTCGTATCTTGCTTTGTAAAAAAGTGTGCTACAATACCGCTACTAAATACAAAAATATGGGACATGTTGACCTTGATTACAATCAGATTACCGATTTAATTTATGTGGGGAGTAATTTGTGTTGCGCCACGCATTTTGAAGAAGAATTGCTTGAAAAGGGGATTGAGGCAGATATTTCTTTGGAAAAAGAGCACTTGGATAATCCTGTGGGAGTGGACTACTTTCTGTGGTTGCCAACTTTAGATCATGAGCCACCTACACAAAAACAGTTGCGTATGGGAGTTGCTATGCTAAAGCAGTGTATTGCAATGAACATGAAAGTCTATGTGCATTGCAAAAATGGTCATGGGCGCGCACCATCATTAGTTGCTGCGTATTTGATGACTACAGGAATGGATGTGCAAGAGGCACTAAGTTTTATTAAAGAAAAACGTCCACCAACTCACTTGCAAGACGTCCAAGTGGCTGCGTTGGAGGAGTTCAAGAAAAATATATGAAGCTAACCAGTTCAGAATTCAA
Source organism: uncultured Gammaproteobacteria bacterium (assembly GCA_964554065.1). Classification (GTDB taxonomy): domain Bacteria; phylum Patescibacteriota; class Patescibacteriia; order Magasanikbacterales; family JBBTQS01; genus CAZKMQ01. Next base: position 2,226 of record CAZKMQ010000063.1, read on the forward strand.
GCATGAAAAGCTAATTCCAACTAAGTATACGTGTGATGGTGAGAATATTAGTCCGCCGATCAAGATGAGTGAGATTCCCGATGGCGCAGAAAGTCTTGTGCTCATAATGGAGGATCCTGATGTGCCAAAAGAGTTGCGTGAGGATGGTATGTGGGACCATTGGTTGGTGTGGGATATTTTGCCTGAAGAAGGGGAGATTCCCGAAGACATGAATCCACCGGGAATTGTGGGAAATAACACAGGAAATCGGCTGGGATATGGAGGTCCGTGCCCGCCGGATAAAGAGCATCGGTACTTTTTCAAGCTCTACGCCCTTGACACAATGCTTGATCTGCCGCAAAATTCAAGCAAAGCAGACATACTCGCTGGAATGGAAGGGCATATCATTGAGCAATGTGAATTAATGGGTCGGTATAATCGTCAAGAAAATTAAACAAATTAATAATAAAAAATTTATGGAACATCATTCACCTTCATCACATAATCAACCAAAGCCAAGACGTAATAGTGATTACGGCGTAGATAAGCGAAGTGCCGGTCTTGGCTTTGTTGGTGGTATTCTTGTGCTATGCACAATAGGATTCTTTATTCTGCTCGGTGTTGTACTTAATCAAGATGACACCACACCAGTTGCAGCAAAGGCACCATCACCAACAGTTGTAGCTCCTTCAGGTCCGCCAGCTCCTGCAGCACCTGCAGACATTACGATCGCACTTGAAGATGGAGATCATGTGCGTGGCGATGCAAATGCCCCGGTAACAATTGTTGAATATTCAGATTTTGATTGCCCATTCTGCTCACGTCATCATCCAACAGTACAGCAAGTTCTTGATGACAATCCCGGTAAAGTTAAGTGGGTATATCGCCATTTCCCATTGCGATCAATTCATCCAAATGCTGCGCGCAAAGCTGAAGCTTCAGAGTGTGTAGCAAAACAAGGTGGTGATGATGCATTCTGGAAGTTTACTGATTCTGTATTTTTGGGAACACCGTCAGACACTGATGATCAGATGAGTTCAATTGCAGTTACTGCAGGTGTTGATAAAGCAAAGTTTCTTGAGTGTTTGAATAACGGCGATGCCGCAGGTGATGTGCAAGCTGATGAAGCAAGTGGCTTGGCAGCTGGTGCACAAGGCACACCACATTCAATTATCCTCGGACCAAATGGTGAGACTGTTCCGCTCTCTGGCGCTTTGCCAGCAGCGCAGATTCAGTCTGTGATTGATACGTTGTAATAAAATTTCCACAAAAGACCGCCGTCGCTCACGCTCGGCGGTCTTTTTGTGGTATACTCTAAGTGAAAATTATGGATTGGTTTAATTCATTAAGCGATTTTTCACTTTGGAGTAACACGGCACATGCATATGCCGTGAGTATTTTGGTATTTTTTGGATTGATTGCGTTGGTAAAAGTTTTTCAGTTAATTATTTTGGCGTACCTTCGTCGATTGTCCGCAAAAACAGAAACTGATGTTGATGATGTGCTGATCAGTGTTTTTTCTAACATTAGCAAAGTATTCTATTTCTTTGTGCCAATGTGGTTTGCAACGAATTGGTTGGTGCTAGGAGATTGGTTAGATAGGGCAGTGAATGTTGTGTTAGTGTTGGTCTTGGTCTACGAAGTTGTGCATGCGGTAATGACCATTATTGATTTTGGGCTGAAGCGGTATAGTAAGAGAGTGGAGGAAAGCGGTGGTAAGCCGGAGACCAGCAAGGGAATGGTAACGGCAGCGCGTGTAGTATCGAAGATTGTTGTGTGGACTATTGCGATTACTATTGTGCTTTCCAATTTGGGCATCAACGTTACTTCGTTAATTGCAAGTTTGGGAATTGGTGGAATTGCGATCGCGCTTGCTTTGCAGAATATTCTTGGTGATATTTTCAGTTCATTTTCTATTTATATAGACAAACCATTTGAGGTTGGGGATTACATTATGCTTGGTACAGACAAAGGAACTGTTGAGAAGATTGGTCTTAAGACTACGCGATTGCGCACGCCACAAGGTGAGCAGTTGATTATTTCTAATAAAGAGTTGACTACAGCAAGAATTCAGAATTTCCATCGCATGACACGTCGTCGAGTTACTCAGCGTATTGTTCTGGAACATGGTCCAACGGTTACATCATTGCGCAAAGTGCCTAAGATTTTGAA
>CAZKMQ010000064.1:0-4347 GCA_964554065.1 uncultured Gammaproteobacteria bacterium
CAATGTTATGTGGCATGATCCACAAACAGTTTTTCTTATTCATGACAAAAACACGGCCGAGTATTATCGACAGTATTATCGCGGGTTAAAAGGTGGGGTTAGGGAGTAGTTATTTTTTCTTTTCCAAATCACTCCACAATCCTTTGAACAATTCACGCAAATTGTGTGCCATTACTTTGTCGTGTTGCTCTATTAAATAGTGTGGTTTTTTGTCTGTATAAACAGATATGATGTAATCACCATTAATCCAAATTGTTCCAGTGAATTGATCAATATTTTCCCAAAATTTAATTTTACGCCTTGTGAATTTTTTCTTTTTCATTTCTTTTTCAATGTCAGATTGGTTGCTAAGTAATTTTAAGCTTACATGTTCTGGTGCGCATTCAGTCCAATACCAATCAATCCAATCTCCGTAATGCTCTACTAAAGTGTGGTCCTGAAATCCCCACCAGATTGAATCGTATTGTGACATGCTCTCGCTCCATTTGTTTGCTTCTTTGTAAAGATGGTTGCTTAACTGCTCTTCATCTACAAAAACAATGCGCGGCACATGGTATTGCTCGGTTTTGGCAATGGATTGTAGTTCTTTAATTGCTCGTGATGCAGCAGCTTTGGTGCGTTGCAATTTGTACTCCTCAGTTTCTACAATTTTTTCAAGCTGTTCTGGTGGCTTTGCAACAAAATAACGTTGCGACCCGCCAATATCCTCTGAGATCAGGCCTAATTTGGCAAGTTGTTTTGCAATGCTATACACAGTACTCCTGTTTATCTTAGTAATATCGGCAATATTTGCAGGGGATATCTTGCCATTTTCAAGAATGGTCAAGTAAATATTAACTTCTTTTGTAGAAAAACCGAGTTTTTTAAGGTTTTCTTGTATCATATGCCTGTATTATAGCATGTTGTTGAAGTTGTGTCAACAGTATTTTTATTTTAAAATAAGCCAAATAAATAAATTATATTCTATCTAACATTGACAAAATCGTTCAAAAATGGTATCATACACTGTTCGAAGATAGGAGGGACCTATCAACGAAGATCTTTAAATGGGGGTGGGTGATGATTCAGTTTATGTTGGTCGCGCTTTTGGCACTTGCGGTTGATCCGGCGGTAGTGCACGTCAAGGATAGCGACGTGGTCCAGCTGGTAACTGCTGCTTCTGAAGGGGTAGCTTGTGACTCGGACAGCGACTGCGCCGGTGAGGCTATTTGCGTGGATAGCTACTGCACTTCTCCTCAGATTCGTTTTCCAGAAATTGAATTTGATTTCTGCGAGTTCGATGAGGATTGTGACGACGAGGGATTTCTGGGGGAGTGCGACATGTACGGGTTTTGCTATGAATAAGTACGACGCAGGTGGTCTAATGTAGGGCATGGGTTACACCTAGGTAGGTGCAGATTATAACAGTCTGCACTATCCGCTTGAGTCATGTATGAAAATAAATGATTCAAGTGGGGAATGGTTCATCAAAATTAATTTTCCGGGAGGGAAAAATGAAACTTATCATCGGAACTAAGAACCGGGACGAGTGTGTTGAGATGCTCTGCAAAGCGTTCGGCTATGAGGTCGAGGCAGCTGCAGACTGGAATAGACGATGGCTCTCCTACACTGAGGCTAGTGAGGCGGGTTATGGGAATGTTTACCACGTCGGTCCAGAGCTCGACCTCATCCGCCATGATGACAACTACAACTGTCTAGTCGCGGAGGTCTGGGCTATGGTAGGCAAGACGTTCCGTTGTCCGATTTTCACGCTCGATGGCACCGGTCGGTGTTTGCGGATGTGGGACCAGCTTCCGCACTACATCAAGAGTGACCACATCGACTCCTTCGGGAAAGGTGTGGTGATGGGCATCAGCTGCAAGGTGGGAGAGGAAGATGACTTCTTTAGCTTCTTGGAGCATTTCTTTCAGGATTTGAGTGCGCTGATGCGTGGTTATTTCCTGCCTGCCACTTTTAAAAAGATGGTGGGGTATGACTATCCTTTGCATGTCTGGATGTACCACGCGAACCGTTCTTACTAACAAAGCAAGAGGCTACAAGAGGTTGCAAGCAGTAACATGTTTGCAACCTCCCAGCTTGAGTCATGTATGAAAATAAATGATTCAAGTGGGGAATAGTTCCTCACAATTGACCAAGGAGAAGAAGATGAGAATTCTCGTTATTGATGACAAGCAGAAGCACCGCGATTCAGCGTTGCAGACGCTTAAGGGGCACGAGTTGGTCATCGCCAGTAGGTTCGACCAAGCTATGGGCCTCCTTACAAAGGAGGCTGGTTTTGATGCGGTCCTTACGGACATGATCATGCCAACACAGTTGAAGCCGGGCCCGAGGCAGATGTACAACCCAGACATCCCGGCTCCGTTCGTGATTGCGCTGCGTGCTGCTCAGTTGGGTGTGCGCATGGTCGCAATGATCACAGATCAGAATCACCACAATGGTCCAATGTCTGCGGCATTGGACTACCTCAGCCGGTACTACTACCCCGAGGAGTACATTGGTGAGCACTGTATCTCCACAGGTAATGGTGTGATGCTGTTCGTTCATGCTCCTGTTATCAAGGAGTATATGGAGAATGCAGTCTGTCATTACTGCAATGCAGACGGTTCTTACTGCACTGCATGTGACGAGAATGGCAGGATCACGGGCAACGTTTATCACCGCAAGGATTGGGGGAAAGTCCTGGGCGATCTCGTAGCAGTGGCAGATGGTACGTGGACGCCGCCTGACCATCCCTGATCAACATCGACAAGATCCAAAAAAAACCGCAAAGCATAACGCTTGGTGGTTTTTCATTTCACTGGATCACAATGATCCGACTTGTGGTTGAGGTTATTTAGTCTCACAAAGATGGCTAGATTTAACTTGACAAAATCCCGTAAAAAGTTTAAATTTATGTCTAAACGTGGTGTTTGAAAAGAGGCTAAGAATGAAAGTATTGGTTAGTCTTGAGCGCGTCCGTGATGAATATCCACTGAGTCAGTTTTCAATTGATCTGGCTGACGCGCTAAAGAAGAAGTACAAAAGCTGTGCTGTTGAGAATATTGAGCCAGACGGGCTTGATGTGATTAGCATAGTAGAACATGCTGTCACGCGACCATTTCATCTCCTGGTTCTTGGTGTGTTTATGTCAAATTTGGATGGACTTGGACTTAGTGTTGCCTTGCGTAGGGCAGAAAAGTTTGAGAGCATCACAATTGTAATTGTCACTTCATTGGAATCCCAAATTCGAGATGAAGAATTCAGTGCAGTTGACGCTGTTGTTTCCACTCCTTGCGAAGTTGAGAAAGTGATGGAAAAGATCTCTGAAGCTGTTGAAGCTCGTACCGCCAAGGTGTTTGCAAAGTGACATTCCAAACAGGACACTCTCGAGGCCTAACGTCGAGAAACAAAAAACTCACAGTCCAACTGGCTGCGAGTTTTTTAGTGCTTAATATTTTACGCACCCATCTTCTCTTTCAGCAATTTCACTGTCTTCCGATTACGCAAAATAGATTTCAGTGATTCGCGCGTATCTTGGGTTTCCAAATTCTTCAGCACATCCGGCTGATCCTTATATACACCGCGCATAATTTCAATTTCTTTTTCAATCTCCTCTGCAGCGACTTCAACATTCTCAGAATTAGATACTGCTCGCAGGATAAGTGTGGTCTTCACGCGCTTGTCTGCTTGTTCAACAAATCCAGCCATAACTTCGTCTTGGGTTTTTTTAATTCCTTCTAGGTATTGTTCAATTGTCAGGCCTTGTTGCGCAATGCGAGATTTCAATTCGTGAAAAATACGATGCTTTTCTGCATCAAGCAAAACATCAGGAATTTCTTCAAACGTTGTTTTCTCAATTGCTTTTTCTAGCAACTCAATTTCCTGACGCTCTTCTTCTTTGCGTTTGGCCTCATGCTCCATGTTCTCTTTCATGAGTGCGGTGAGTTTTTCAACATTTTCTTGGCCAATGCTCTTGGCAAACTCTTGGTCAAGTTCAGGATAGGTGCGCTCCATCACATCCTTTACTTTCACTTTCACCAAAACATCCTTGCCAGCCAAGTGCTTTTGATAATGCTCTTTAGGAAATGGCAATGTAAATTCTTTTTCTTCGTCTTTTTTTACGCCAAGTAATTTTTCCGGCAAACCAGGCACATAATAATCTTCACTCAAGTAAATTCCATGATCTTTGGTTTGTCCGCCTTCAACTGCAACACCATCCACAAACAAATCCATGTCTACGACCACCTTATCTTCTTTGCCAGCTTCGCCATCTTTTGAAATTTCCTGACCACGCATCTTTCGCAAGTTCTCAAGTGCTTCAGTAACTTGTTCATCTGTAACAGTTGCGTCCTTTTTCTTAATTGAAAT
>CAZKMQ010000065.1:0-4198 GCA_964554065.1 uncultured Gammaproteobacteria bacterium
TTGGAATAGCTTTAGCCACCTGATCACAAAAGTTATATGACATACCAAGGGCACGCCCAGCATCGCGCACAGCAGCTCGAGCTGCCATTGTTCCGAAAGTAATAATCTGAGCCACTTTATCACGACCATACTTTTCCGTGACATACTGAATCACTTCATCGCGACGATCATCAGCAAAGTCAGTATCAACATCAGGAGCGCTTGGTCGTTCAGGATTTAAAAACCTTTCAAACGGCAATGAAAAATACAGCGGATCTACTGTTGTAATATTGAGTGCATAAGATACGAGAGAACCGGCAGCTGACCCTCGAGTAGTCTCAACAATGTCGCGATCACGAGCCCATTGCACATAATCAGCTACTGCGAGAAAATACTCTGCATAACCTTTGGTCTTAATAATGTCGAGCTCGTATTCAACACGTGCACGCACATCATCAGTTACCTCCATTAGTGACGGCAACCTCTCATATGTTTGGTCATGCAAATCCTCATCTGGAGTTTTGCCTTCAGTAATCTCAATTGGTGGGAATGTCCATTTGCCAAGCGGGATCTCTACGTTGCACTGCTCAACAATTTTTTCAGTATTTGAAAGCGCTTCTGGAATATGACCAAACCGACTTGCAATATCCTTCTCAGTATTAAACGAACGATCCACATGCGTCATCTTGAATCGACTTGGATCAGAAACCTGGCGACCCTTACCAATACATGTAACAATATCCTGCGCTTCAGCATCATCTGGATCTAAATAATGAACATCGCGAGTTGCCACAATTGGTATATCTAATTCCTTTCCCAGTGTCACGAGTGAATTGTTCACCTGCACTTGACCCTCAATCTCTGGATGGTCTTGCAACTCAAAATAAAAGTTTCCTTTGCCAAAAATCTCTTCATACTCTAGCGCAGTTTTTTTCCAAATTTCCTGATCATCAGTCCCGCGAATCACCTGCGGCATAATTCCTGCCATACAACCAGAAAGTGCGATCAGATCACGCGCATGTTCACGCAAAATTGATTTATCCACACGCGGCCTATAATAGAAACCATCGACCTGCGCAATGGAAATCAATTTCATTAGTGATTTATAGCCTTCATAATTTTTTGCCAAAAGAACTACATGATGCACCTTCTGATCTACCTTAGGATCACGCGATGCAATACCATTTGGCGCAACAAATAACTCAGTCCCAATGACTGGCTTAATCCCTTCTTTCTCACATGTTTTATAAAACTCAATCACACCATACAAGGCTGCATAATCAGTAATTGCCAAAGCCTTGAACTTGCGCTTCTTGGCAGCCTGCACAAGCTCCTTGATCTTAGGTAGGCCGTCAAGCAAGGAATAGTGAGAGTGAACATGTAAATGGGTGAATGCCATAGTGTTCATAGAGTACCATCAGATGACATGCTCGTACAGTATCAAGCTCTTTGATTTACTATTGACATATACCGCCATATGCGCTATATTCATATCTTGGAATTCTCCAAGCCCGAACCTCACATATTGAGAAAGGAGTGCTATGGATATAAATGAACATTGTTCATTCTGTGAACGTTCTGCTGAGGAATCAGGACCACTAGTAATTGGTACGGATGCACTGATTGGCATCTGTCAAAATTGTGTTGTGCGTTCTTTGTCAGTACTTGAGAAGCGTGATGGATTCACACTTCCCTCGCCTGAGATAGTTCACGCACTCAACAGACAACTTCTGGTTGATGCGCTCAGCGACATGAAAGTTGCCCTTGCCGAACTCACAGTAGGAGAGCTGCACCAACACCTTGATGCACGGATGAAGCACCTTGATCTTCACCTGCACAATGAACGTAACAAGGCCAATGAGATTGCGCTACACGATGGACGTCGCCTAATAACATGCGATCAAATCCGTGATGGTGCATATTCATCAAATGAGTTCATCAGAAACTTTGGCCATGAGGGATTCTCCTTCTGCAAAACAAATGTTTGCATCCCATTAATAGGATCCAGAAATATGCCTCTAGTAACCGGTCACAAACTGGTTGCATCTCCTCAATCACGTCGTTTCTATCGAGAAGCGAATGAGCGATTTGGAAATACTGTATATATAGAAGTTGCAGTTGCTTCGTATATTGATGTGACCAACATGCTCTGGGAGCTGTATCCCAAACTCATGAACATGGATGAACCACAACCTGCAGAACCAACTATTGAACCGCTTCCTGATACAATTCAGGAAGAAAATGCTACTCCTCTCTCCACACCTGAGGAAGAAGCAACTACTGCAACGGGATAATAATGAACCCATACGCAGTCAGCCACCTATGCATCACGCTAGGTGGCTTTTTTGTTGCATAACAGGTTAAACTTGACATATATTGTAAAATACGTTAGTATTCTTTCTTGGACAAATTGTTCGAGGATGTTCTTATAACCCCAAACGAAAAAGGAGAGAGTGAATGAATACCACTCAATCTTGTATCGGTTGTAGCAAAGCTCGCGAAGAATGCAGAGGAGCTTCCGAACTTCGCAACAACGCATTCATTTGCAACGAATGCATTTGCAACTCAGCACAAGCGCTCATCAACAAAAATGCGCTTCTGGTAAATGGGCTGCCAAGTCTGGCTCCACTCGAGTGGCTGACAGACTTGCCAATTGAAAAATTCGTTGGCACGTACGCCAAAGGACTCACATTGGACCAACTGCCCGACGTGACCATTGGCCAATTCTTCCAACTCCATCAGGATGCGGCCTGCATTCTTGCAGAGGAACACGCAAAAGACAGAGACAAATCATACAAGGCATCAAAGCACGATGGTCGTCCATACTTGGATCTTGACTACAACAAGATGCCATCTGTCGCTGTCGTCAAGCTCGACAACCAGGCTCGTGAATTCTGCAAGCGCGAAGCTGTGATTCCTACTGCAGTCAATGCGGATGAAAAGCCACAGCCAACCATGACATTCTCTGCTGCTTCAGAGCACTTCTTCGACAAAAGCTCACACCATGCACTGATGACCAATTTGTCGACGATATTTGGCTCCCACGTAAAGTGCATACTGGAAGTCTCCGCAAAGTGCGATATCCTGTACCTACTCAAGCGCAACTATAGCAATACGGTGCCAGAACCTGTTCGTCCACCGGCACAAGAACAGAAACCTGCACCGCCAGCAACACCGCCACTCGGCGCTGCGACTCATGCACCTGCGCTGGACGCACAAACTGAACCGCAGCTTGTCAAGCAGGAGGAAGCACAGCCAGCAGCAGCCACTGAATAGACAACGCTGCTCTACAACAATTGAAAAACCGCCCTGAGCATAACGCCTTGGCGGTTTTTTCTTTGCTTATTTTTTCTTTGTGGACTTCTTCTTACGCGACTTCTTCTTCGGTTTTGGTTCAGGCTCAGATTCCTCTTCATCATCTTCGAGCATATCACTTAGTCCTTCTATGCCCAGCGACTTACCAACGTGTTTAGACAGAAAACTCATTCCTCCGCTAACAAAATCTATCTTACGCTTTATAAAATCTAACGCCGAAGCAATCGCACGGATCTTATCACTAATCTCTTCAATAATCTCATTTGCATTCTTGAACATCATGGCCAAATAATAAATCATCCAGCACATGAAAATCGTTAACCACAAAACAGAAAATGCGATTACAATATATAAAATGTCTTTACTTGACTCAAGCATACCTCCTAATTAATTTCCTTATAAGTATAGCACAAAATTTATTTTCGCACTTCTGCTTTAAAATCTTTTTCTAATTTTGAAACCAACTTAGAATATACTTTCTCCACATCTTCTGCTGTCAAGGTTTTTTCAGGGTGTGAAAACTCAAGATGAAATGCCAAAGACTTCTTGTGCTTACCAATCTTCTTATCGCGGAACAGATCGAACAATTCAACATGTGTAAGCAGAGGATCAATGCACATAGCTTTCATAATATAATCAAACCGAGTATGTTCATTAACAACAAACGCCAAATCGCGCTTTACTGCTGGAAACTTTGGCAATGGCTTGTATGCGATGCGATCCTGCATAAGTGTTGAAAGCAATGTAAGATCAAAGCTGAAAAACCCAATGCGAGAATCAAGATCAAACCGCTTGCTATATGCTGGATGCAATTCGCTAATATCTCCGACACGCTGTTTACCAACATACACGGTGAGCGTTCGTCCTGGATGCATCCAATTAGTCACATGCTCAGACGGTTCTG
>CAZKMQ010000066.1:0-3886 GCA_964554065.1 uncultured Gammaproteobacteria bacterium
GAATTGAACCCGGGACCTCGACGTTATGAGTGTCGCGCTCTAACCAACTGAGCTATCCTGGTTTATTTAATGGTAAGCAGTACTATTTCTGGTGGGACAAAAAGTCGTGCACGCGTACCAGATTCACCTAAACCGCTTGTAACAAATAGCGGAGTGCCATCCCATGTTGACCATCCTCGATAGTACTTTCTGGGAAGCAGTGTCTCTGGATAACCAATCGGGCCAATTATAGGTAATCGGATTTGACCACCATGCGTGTGACCTGATACTACCAAATCTAGGGCTTGCGGGTCAATACCATTATTATTTGCATGCTCTTTGAAGGTAAATAAAGAACTGGGATTGTGCGAGAGTAGAATTGTAGTTCTGTCTTCTTGATGTTCAAATGATGAAAAATCCTCTTGTCCAACCCATGCTTCATCAGAGCCGTATATGTAGAATTCTTGATCGCTAATATTGAGTATTTCCGCATTATTTTCAAGAACAGTAACTCCAAGTTTTGTGAGTGCTTTTACTGTTTCTTGCTCAACCGATCCTACGTGTTGACGACTTCTGCCGCCAACGCCATGTTCGTGATTTCCATTGACACCTATAAATGGGATGATTTTAGTAAGTTGTTCAAGTGGTTTTAAAAATACAGATTCATCTTCTAGTTGCGTACCATCATTTTGTACAAAATCTCCAGGAAAGAGAATTACATCTGGCTTCTTGTCTTTTATTATATCTACAACGCGCTGGACAAATTGTTCGCGCTTGTATGGTCCGACTTGAATATCAGAAAATACGGCAATAGTCACCGGCGTATCTATTTCTTGCAAATCGATTTCTTCTTCAACTACTCGAATTATGCGCGGTTCTATAAAGCTGCCATAGAAAATTGTTCCAGCAAATATGAGTAGTAGCCAAGCGATAATTCGATGACGACGTGATTGGTTGTCGCGCAACAAAAAATATGCCACCATACTGGTCGGCACAATCCCAAGAATAATAAGTGAGTCAAAGAATATTGCAACTTCCATAGTGCACCCAGACTATCATAGTTACACAAAAGTTTCAACCCGACTAGATAACTAGGCGGGTTGGTGGGGTTTGTGTTTATGCAGCGTTTGCAAACGCTGTAAATGCTGGAATCATATTCAGCAGTTTGCGCGGATCCTCAGCAGCGCGACGCCAGAAGGTTTCTTGCAAAGATGCCAGCTGTCCGAGACGAATAGAGTCGTCTTTGCAGGATGTTTCAGCGTCGATCGCTATAAGCAATGACCGCAGCACATAGTTGTGCACTTTGCTGTTGTGACCAGCTTCGACAGCTGGAATGAGAAGTTCCTTGATTTGGTCTTGACTGACCATTGTTACGGGTGTTTGCATATGCCCTCCTTGGTGAGACTGTAGCGTAAATATGAATTTTTGTCTATGGTACTTTAATTTTCCTTTTTAATAAATTATCACGTAAGAAACAAAGTATTGCCGACCTTTGCGAGTTGTCTCGGCATGGAATAATACGAAAAAAATAATACATCACAGGTATTCGCGAGCTGTTTTGGCTTGGTCCGAGCGAAGCGAGGCAAAACAGCGAGCGCATAGCGCAGCGTTCCGCAGGAGAACGCAAGCGTGCCTGTGATGTATTATTTTTGAAGTGCCGCGGGAGAGAATCGAACTCTCACACTATTGCTAGTACTGGATTTTGAGTCCAGCGCGTCTACCAATTCCGCCACCGCGGCCTATTCGTGGGTGAAATTTTCTGCTATACTTGGTCTATCAAGTGACGGTATTATGTCTCAAATCATTGCAGTTGTCAACCAAAAGGGAGGGGTGGGAAAAACAACCACATCAGTGAACCTTGCGGCCGCTTTGGCGCAACAAGGTAAGTTTGTTTTGCTTGTGGATCTTGATCCTCAGGCAAATGCAACAAGTGGATTGGGTATTGATCATCGCAATCTTGAACATGGAATTTACGATGTGATTATTGGAGACAAGGGCTTGCACCATGTGATTCAAGATACTGCTCATGACGGTTATCGCGTAGCTCCTGCAACCGCTGGATTATCCGGAGCAAACATCGAGCTTGTTGATGTTGAAGATAGAGAGTTTCAATTGTACAAAGTGTTGATGGAAGTTCGTCATGCGTACGATTACATTGTTATTGATTGTCCGCCATCTCTTGGCTTGTTAACCATCAATGGTTTGGTAGCAGCAGACAAGGTTCTGATTCCAGTGCAGGCAGAGTATTACGCACTGGAAGGTCTTGGTCAGCTTTTGCATACTATTAATTTAGTTAAGGACAATTTGAAGCCTGAGCTTGAGGTTCTTGGCGCAATTCTTACTATGTATGATACACGCAACCGATTGAGTCAGGATGTATTTGAAGAGTTGTATAGGCATTTCCCAAATACAATTTTTAGAAGCATTATTCCACGGACTGTTCGGTTGGCTGAAGCACCAAGCTTTGGTAAAACAATTTTTCATTACGAACCGAGTGGTAAGGGTGCAAAGGCATATCGTCGATTGTGCCGAGAGGTTATAGATAATTTAGAACGCGCTTAAGGTATGGCATTAGGACGAGGACTGGGGTCGCTTATCCCACCAAAGACAACTCAAGCAAAACCTAAATCAACTGTTGATTCTTCGGTTCCAAAGACTGGCATGTTTCATGTTAGTCCAAAAGACATTGATGTTAATCCTGAACAGCCGCGTAAAGTTTTTACTAAAGAGGCAATTACAGATCTTACTGCATCGATTAAGGAGCATGGAATTTTGCAGCCACTTCTAGTCACAGAAAAAGACGACGGAACATACGAGCTTATTGCAGGAGAGCGGCGGTTGCGCTGTTCAATGGATTTGGGATTAACAACTGTGCCTGTTGTTTTACGGACAGGAAACCCAGATCAGCAAGAGAAGTTAGAATTGGCACTTATTGAAAATATTCAGCGTGACGATCTTAATGTTATTGAAGAGGCGTGTGCTTATGAGCGGTTCGTAACTGAGTTCGGATTAACACACGATGAAATTGCACAACGAGTAGGAAAGAGTCGTACTGCTGTAAGCAACACCATGCGTCTTCTTCAGCTGCCAGATGAAATTCAGAAAGCACTAATTGATAGTCAGATTAGCATGGGTAAGGCTAGAGCGCTGCTTGGAATGAAAGATAAAGATGAGCAGATGCGCATGTTTCGTTCAATGATGGGTGGGGGAGTTACAGTTCGTGATGTTGAGCGTGAGGTTGCGCGTAAGCGTATTCCAGCTAAAGGTAATCGCAGGCGCGATCCAAATATTGTAGATATGGAAGGTAAGCTTCGTGAGAAGTTGGGAACCAAAGTGCGAGTTACAAAGACAGGTAACAGAGGCAAGATTGAAATTGAATATTATTCAGACGAGGAGTTCAACGAACTATCTAATCTTCTTCTGTCGTAATTTTGTTAATAAGCCATGAGGCAAGTGAGCGCTTGCTGTGCTGTTTGATGCAAGTACGAGCGTGGTTTGTTTTTACAGATTTAATCCAGTCAGGACTTGGACCCTTTCTTTTTTTGTCTGTCATTATTTCAATAACGTCGCCGCTCTTGAGCGGTTGAGATAGAGGAACCATTGTGTCGTTTACGCGTGCGCCAATAGTAGTGTTGCCAACCTCGGTATGAATTGCATATGCAAAGTCTACTGGTGTTGCTTCGTCAGGCAAGTCGATCACATCACCTTTTGGTGTGAAGACAAAGATGCGGTTTTGGAAAAAATCAATTTTCAATGACTCTAAGTCTTGCAATCGGTGAACAATGTTTTTTTGCAGGTCTGCAAGTTCCTTAATCCATTCTAGGCGTTTGGGTTGTAGTTTTGATCCGCGTTCATCGTAGTGCCAGTGTGCAGCAATACCGTACTCAGCTTCATCATGCATTTCTTG
>CAZKMQ010000067.1:0-3770 GCA_964554065.1 uncultured Gammaproteobacteria bacterium
TGACACACAATTCGCGTTACTATATGCTCAGTAGCGTATATATAAGAAGCGCTTATGGCTAACCTAGTTATTGTAGAGTCACCTACAAAAGCAAAAACAATTTCTAAATTTCTTGGCAAGGGATTCAAGGTTGAATCTTCTTTTGGTCATATCCGTGATTTGCCAAAGAGCAAGCTTGGTGTTGATTTGGAAAATAATTACAAACCCAAATACGTCATCCCAACTGATAAAAAGAAAAAAGTTACTGAGTTAAAAAAGCTCGCTGCAAAAGCCAACGAGGTATACTTCGCTACTGATGAAGATCGTGAAGGAGAAGCTATTTCTTGGCACTTGGCACATGCCTTAAAGATCGATCCAGCAACATCCAAGCGCATTACCTTCCACGAAATTACAGAGCACGCTATAAAGGAAGCACTTGAGCATCCACGTACTATTGACATGCACTTAGTTGATGCGCAACAAGCACGTCGCGTATTGGATCGCTTGGTTGGATACAAACTTTCTCCGCTGTTATGGCACAAAGTTGCCCGCGGATTATCTGCCGGACGTGTACAATCCGTTGCGATGCGTCTTATTGTTGAGCGCGAACGAGAAATTGAAGCATTTAAGCCTGACGAGTATTGGACTATTGAAGCTCTTTTTGCAACAGACACTAAGGAAACTTTTGAAGCCAAACTCCATTCTGTTGATGGTAAAAAGCTCGACAAGCTTGAAATTGGTTCGCAAGATGCAGCAGACAAAATTTTTAAAGATTTGGAAAAAGCAAAGTACACTATTTCTAAAATCGCGCGTAAAGAAAAAAAGCGCGCACCACAACCGCCGTACCGCACTTCAACATTGCAACAAGATGCCAACAACAAGATGGGCTATTCCTCAAAGCAAACCATGATGTTAGCCCAGCAATTATATGAAGGTATTGATTTGTCTGGAGAAGGCCATGTTGGTTTGATCACATACATGCGTACAGATTCAGTGAACTTGTCTGGCAAATTCTTGGGTGAGGCAAATGATTACATTCATGATGAGTTTGGAAAAGAATATCGTTTGGAAAAGCCGCGTGTATTTTCCAAAAAAGCAAAAGGCGCACAAGAAGCACATGAAGCAATTCGCCCAACCGATGTTTTGCGTACACCGGAAAAAATGAAATCACACCTCTCCCCTCGTCAGCACAAATTGTATGAGCTGATTTGGAAGCGAGCTGTTGCAACTCAAATGGCTGATGCAAAAGTTGCGTCAACAACTGTAGATATTACCGCGGACAAATACATGTTCCGCGCAAGTGGTTCAACAATTGTTTTTGATGGGTTTTTAAAAATCTATCCAGGGCTTGCTAAAGAAAATATTTTGCCGGAGTTGAAAGAAGACCAAAGTGTTACTGCTGAAAAACTTGAACCAATACAACATTTTACTGAACCACCTGCTCGATTTTCTGATGCAACATTAGTTAAAGTTCTTGAAGAACACGGAATTGGGCGTCCATCAACTTATGCTCCAACTATTGCTACTGTTGAAAAACGCAATTATGTTAAGCGACTTGAAAACAAGCGATTCAAACCAACAGACATTGGTATTTTGGTGAATGATTTGTTGGTGGAGCATTTTGCACAAGTTGTTGACTATGACTTTACCGCCAAGATTGAAAATGACCTTGATGAAGTTGCTGAAGGTAAGGTAGAATGGACTAGCATTTTGGAGGAGTTTTATCCTCCATTTGAAAAAAATCTTATGGAAAAGGAAGAAACATTATCTAAAAAAGAAGTGACCGAGGAATCAATCGACCAAAAGTGCTCCAAGTGTGGCAAAGATATGATCATTAAGACCGGCCGCTACGGAAAATTCATTGCCTGCACCGGCTATCCTGAATGCAAACATACCGAGCCAATGGATGGCGAAGAAAAAAAGCAAGAAGCTGAAGTGTCTGATGAGAAATGTGAAAAATGCGGCAAAGATATGGTAATCAAGCACGGCCGATATGGCGCGTTCCTTGGTTGCTCTGGATATCCGGATTGCAAGACCATTAAGAACATTGAAAAGAAGTCCGGTGTACATTGTCCGAATTGTAAAGATGGAGAGATGTGTGAGCGCAAAACAAAAAAAGGCCGCACCTTTTACGGATGCAACCAATATCCTAAATGTGAGACCGCAGTATGGAGCAAGCCTACTGGCGAGCAATGTCCGGAATGTAAAGCTCTTCTAATCTACGGTGCTAAAGACACAATCAAGTGTAGCGAGAAGGAGTGTGGGTTTAGTAAGATGGCGGAGTAAAACTTATAAAAAAGGAAACGCACTGGGCTCGAAAGCGCAGTGCGTTTTTGTTTGGCATTACTTGGGGAAGATAAGCGAACTATCGCAGAGTGTGACGGCAAATATTTTTGATAGATAACAAAAAAACACCTCAAAAATGAGCTGTCTTTCTGTGTGGCCCCGAACAAGGTAACCTCGTGCCTATGGTGATACTCAGGCCCTCTCGTGAACCACGAGAAAAGAATACCACAGAACTTGCTTTTTACGCAAGATAATTTCTATACAAAGAAAAAAGCGCCGGAAGCCCGACGCTTTTCTCCTAGGCTCAGGGTTACTGAGCATCACCGACATAACTATAGCATAAATGGACAAATTTGTCAAGAAGCGCTAGTGTGAATATGTATATGTCTGACAAGAAATACACAATCAAAAGACTTCTGAACACAATTGCCAAGACCAATCCGCGTGCTGACGTTGAATTAGTTCGTTTGGCATATGAATTTGCAGATAACGCTCACAAGGGGCAGAAGAGAAAATCCGGTGAACCATATATAATTCATCCGCTTGGTGCTGCACAAAAACTCGCAGACATGCAAATGGATCAATCTATTATCATAACTGCGCTACTCCACGATGTACCTGAGGACACGAATGTGACTATTGAAGAGATTGAACACAACTTTGGAAAGGACATTTCTATTCTGGTAGAAGGTATCACCAAGTTAGGAAAGCTAAAATATCGAGGGGTTGAAAGATATATTGAGAACCTGCGAAAAATGTTTGTAGCTGTTGCTAATGACGTTCGCGTAATGATTGTAAAGTTCGCTGATCGCCTGCATAACCTTGAGACTCTTGCATCACTTCCTCCAAAGAAGCAATATCGCATCGCTTTGGAATCACTTGAGATATATGCACCAATAGCAAACAGACTTGGTATGGGAGACATGAAAGGACGCATGGAAGATGCTGCTTTTCAATATGTTTATCCAAAAGAGTATCTATGGGTAAAGAAAATAATTAGTGAACGCTACACAGAAAAAGAAAGATACCTTGATGAAACCCAAGCTATCATGAAAAAAGAACTGGAAGACAACAAGATACCCTTCAATGATATTCATGGACGCACCAAGCGCATGTATAGTTTGTACCGCAAATTACTCCGTTATGATCGCAATATTGAACGTATCCATGATCTAGTTGCGATACGAGTAATTGTACCCTCTATTGCAGATTGTTATGCTGCACTAGGCGTGGTTCATAAACTGTGGCGACCACTCAAAGGACGCATTAAAGATTACATCGCACAACCAAAGCCTAATGGCTACCAATCACTTCACACCACCGTATTTTGTGAGGGCGGTGAAATTGTTGAGTTCCAAATTCGAACTCAAGAAATGCATGACTTTGCCGAAAGGGGTGTTGCATCTCACTGGATATATAAATCATCAGAGAAAGTTAGCCATTTAGCGCTTAAAGAATATGATTGGTTAAGGGATCTTGTTGAAATTCTTGAAAAGGAAGAAAAT
>CAZKMQ010000068.1:0-3438 GCA_964554065.1 uncultured Gammaproteobacteria bacterium
CCTTACTAACAACGAACTTAAAGCACTTATCATTGCACTTGGCACTAATGTAGGTGAGCAGTTTGATATTGAGAAGCTTCGTTACCACCGCGTTGTGATCATGACTGACGCTGATGTTGATGGAAGCCACATTCGAACACTTCTACTTACATTGTTCTATCGTTATTTCCCAGATCTCATTACCCAGGGTCACATCTATATTGCGCAGCCGCCACTTTATAGCATAAAGTATGGCAAAGAAATGGAATATGCATATACTGATGAGCAAAAAGACGCTGTACTCAAGAATCTAGCCAAGAAAAAAGCTTCTAAGACTAAAGCCAAAAAAACAAAAGACGATCAAGCTACTGAAAATGAGGAAAATGATGAAGGTTCTGAAGAGGAAGTAATGAAAATCGGCGGCATGCGTGTAAACATCCAGCGATACAAAGGTCTTGGTGAAATGAACGCAGAACAACTCTGGGAAACGACCATGAACCCTGAGCACCGGGTTATGAAAATCGTAACTATTGATGATGCTGAAGCAGCAGATGAAGTATTTGATATTCTAATGGGAGCAGATGTTGCACCTCGTAAGAAGTTTATTCAGACGCGTGCTAAGACTGTGAAGAATTTGGACGTGTAAATACAAGATTTACTTTTTTGAGGCGGTCGCTATGCGACCGCCTCTTTAATAACCTCAATAAATTGACAAAAAATCTTAAATACCTCATAATCCTGCCATCACTTAGGGAGAGATTATGGAAAATAAACAAGATGATGGGATTTCAAAACCCCCACTCATCTTAACCGCACTAATGCTTGCGGCAGCCATTCTAATCATAAACGTAATCATTCGAAAAGCCATTGGCTATCCACAAGTTTCAATGTGGAAAGAGGCTCTCAATGGATTGCCCATGGTTGCGCTTGGCGCAACAGTCATGTGGTACTACCAAACTGCTATGCGCCTTGCTGCTGCCCCTGTAAAAAAGAAGGTCGCACGCCCACCACAGACAAACTACAAGATCCGCCGCTGACCCAAACAAAAAACCGCCACATCACAACTGATGCTTGGTGGTTTTTTAATTCACAACAGCCCGTCTTACAGTGTGATCAAATCGTACCATCATCTCATGCGCTATAGTGCCACAGATTTTTTTTACGTGATAAATAGAATTTAAATCTTCACGACGAGCAGAATAGACAACTACTTCATCACCAACTGCAACACCACCAACTTCACTCACGTCAAGAGACGTATAGTTCATGCTAACTCTACCAACAACTGGACAATTCACTCCACGAACCTGCATCACGCCACAATTACTCAAACGCCGCTCAACTCCTTCTTGATACCCAGCAGGAATAAGCGCAACACGCATTTCTTTTTTGGCTAAATGCGTAGCGCCATACCCAATTGACTCACCTGCCCTAACATCACGAATATTCACAACTGTTGAAACAAAATCCATAGCAGGCTTTAACTCCACATACAACTCAGAATCATCCTCAGCAATTCCATAAAATGCACGACCAATCCGTGCAAAATTGCTTGGCGTAGAATGCTGATGCACAATCGCAGTTGTAGCATCAATATGCTTTAGATCAAACTCAATCCCAGCAGAAGAGAACTGCTTAATAACTTCACTAAAAACAGTAATTTGTTTTTGTGTTAACGAATCTTCACTGCCTTTTTCCGCTTGAACAAAGTGAGACATCAATCCTTCAAAATTCAAATCTGGATTAGCTCGAATAATTTCAATAAGCAACGGCACATCTCCCACACCAAAGCCTTCACGATTCATTCCTGTGTTTATAAAAATATGCAGCGGTGAATGCGACTGATACTTCAACAAGGACTCAAGTGAAGCACGATCGTTCCCAACAAAAGAGAATGGATATTTTTTTCGCTTGTAGTTCTCCGCTGCAGTGTAACCCAAAACCAACACCTGCGACTGTATTCCAGCATCACGCAATATTAGTGCTTCATATGTACTATCTACAATTACATATGGCACAGACAGCTCGTCACAGATTCGCGCCACAGGAACAAGTCCATGACCATACGCATTACTCTTAAGAATCACACCTAGTTTTTTCCCATGTGACATTGACTGCAACACCTGATAATTGTGTATCAGGTGCTCCTTGTATATGCGTATAGTATTGTATGTATGATAGGTTCTTCGAGGTATACGAAATTGTGGTAAACGAAACATATGATTATGCAGACATAGTACCACTACTCACTTCAGCGGCAGCAAGTTCTTTCCAACCCTGCTCTTGTCCAGGACGACCACCTTCAGCAAACATTGTCACATCACCATAATGGTAAACCTCAGATTGAATCCTGCGCAAAAGCATAGCTCCAGTCAAACCACCCTCCTTACGAATCGCATGCATATTTTCACCAAGTGCATCGGTAAATCCTTTTTTGTACGAAACACTTCCTTCTTGTGCCGCAGTAATTACTGTTGGCAAATGCAGACCTTCTGTAGAGCCTCCATGTGCTGCGGCATATTGCTTTGAAATCTCTATCATTAGTTTTTTTGTAAAATTATAACTATGACATGAATCCAAAAACAAAGTAATGTTCGCCAATGTATTCTCCATGCTATTTTCAATGCGCTTCATAAATGATTCAGCTAATAACTCAACTGTTAATCTCGGATCATCCTTGTTATATGCTTCCCCACCAACTGAAACACCATCATCATTACCATGACTATTCAAATAAATTACTGTTTCCCCTGTGCTATCTTCAATTCCTTTGCGCACAGCGTCTAGATTGCCCTGAAGATCGAACTTCTTACCCTGAACCTGCTCAACTTTTGTTGCTGATTCACCTGAGTCTGCGATAACACCCAACTCACGTGGAGTATACCCAGAGAAACCGTCCTCGTGATGAGTAAAACTTACAAAACTCTCTACTTCCGACCCGATCAAAACCTTCTTTTTAAACTTCTCCCTTGCTTCCAGTAATTCACGCACCTCAGCGCTTTGAGCTTCAACATCTTCACCAACATTTTTTATTGCTGACTTAACATATGAGTACACTTCAGCAAGCGAACAATCAGTTGCTTGAAACAATTCACGTGTTGGAGAATGGTCAATCAAAGCACGGAATTGGTTACGACGCTCAATTGATGCCCATCCTGGACTTCTTTTCAAACTTCCTCGTACAGTTGATGGATCATAATATTTACTGGACTGCAACTGCCCAAGACGTGGATCAATATCACTATTATATATCTGATTGCCTTCCGGCAAAAACTCACTTGCTCGAACCTTTGGCCGATCACGACGCCATGCGCTACCCAAATGGGCATATCGTAACTCTTTTCCTTTCTTTCCTGTCATGAACCCATAATACAAGGAGAGCCCATCATAATTACGCATACCCTCGTACATTTTTTGCATTGATTCAGCATCCTCCAAAAAATGCGCGCTGTCAAGTAT
>CAZKMQ010000069.1:0-3423 GCA_964554065.1 uncultured Gammaproteobacteria bacterium
TGGGTACAGCTGTTCAAAAGTACTGTGCCAGTATGCAAGCTTGTCTGTTGGTAAGCCCTCAGGTTCTTGCTGCTTTGCAAATGCTACTTGAGTTGCCATGAAAGTGAGTGACTCAGCTGCCTTAAGTAGATGCTCACCGCTCTTAAGCTTGCTTCCAATCACTGGTGCAATTGAAAGTAGTGACTTGCTTACTTTGCCGAGAGAATCAATTTCTGATTGTGCGTTTTCAAGTGATGTGAGCGCACTAAATAATTGTGTACCTCCTTGAGCAACATCTCCATTTTCAAATGCAGACTTAGTGTTGCGCAGCGCACTGATAGCTTCTTGGCCTCTTTGCATGATTGAGTCTTTTTTCTGCGCAAGTTCTGGGTAGGTCGTTAGTGCGTAGATAGGCATTGTAAAAATCAGTGACATAACTGTAAAGCCAATTGCTACTTCACGACGCACGCGTGTGATTAGTGTAAATGTGTTGCCAAGGTTTTTATAGAAATTTTGTACTGAAGCAATGCGTTGTTTTTTCTTTTTTTGCTTCGACTTAAATAATCTGTTTAGTTCTGGGTTAGGTTTTTTTGTAACAACCTCAATTGCAGCTTCGGCTTCTATCGGAACAACAATTGGTTCTGACTTAATTTGTGCATCAATACGCTTGCGTTGTTTGAGCTTTGGTTCAATTGCGTACGCTCCTGAGGTTGATGCCGAAACCGCTCCTGCCTTATTGCGGAATGCATTAATATCTGGCTTGAATCCTGATTGGGTTTGTTTAACTGGTGTTGAGCGAATTGGCTCAACTTTCATCAGTGGATTTTCAGCAACTTCGCTTTTCAAATTCAAAACATGTTGAGAGGTTGGGGGAGCGCTGTGATCAATTACAACAACAGGAATAACGCGCGCTCGCTTCGGCTTGCGCGTTGTTTTTTTCTCCTTGGATTCGATCGATTTCCTCCTCGGCATGTGTGTGTACTATGGCCGTATTATAGCAAAAATACTTCCTTATATATAGCGTGGTTCTGGGGATGGTTTTTTTAGGTAAAAAAGACCCTGAGAAGATGGAGTGTCTGTTTGTATAGTTCACCTCACAGCTAATTGTTATTAAGTACTGTCAAGATTTGCTCCGTCATATCTTGCCAGGAGTAAGTACGAGGTAATTGCAACTTTGTTTTAGGATTGTTAAGAATTGTATCAATTCCTTTGATAATTTCTTCAGTATTCTTTGGATCAACATAATGTGCCGCATCACCCAAGATTTCCGGTAGGCATGTAGAATTGCTAGCTAAAACCGGTATATTGTGACTCAAGGCTTCAAGTGGTGGTAAGCCAAATCCTTCGCTCAATGAAATATAAGCAAAAGCTTGTGCGTGTGTATAGAGTTGATTTAGTTGCTGGTCTGTTGCTTCTCCAAAGTACACAATATTTTCGTGCCGTGGGAGTTGCTTGTAAAAATAATTAGATTTCCCCACGAGTACTAATTGTGTTCGATCATTTCTTTGCTTTTTATATGCAATGAACGCTTCAGTGAGCCGATCAAGATTCTTGTGTGGGTATGCAACTCCAACATACAGAAGGTATGGATTTTCAAAAAGTGATGGTGCTGGTGTTTCAGGGTTTTGAAATGTGGTTATACCTTCATATGCGCGTTTAATTTTCTCTGGAGAAACACCGAGCGTTTGTGAGATGTCATTTTTTACATAATCAGAAGGAGTAATTATGGCCCGGCTATTATGTGCGGCGTGATTAATTGTTCGTTTGAACATTTTGTTTTTAAACCAATAGGAAAGCGCGCCAAGAGTTGATGCCTTGCGACTTGGAAAGTGTAAAAGTGTAAGGTCATGGATTGCCACAATAAATGGTCCACCAAATACAAGCGGTACGTTCCAGTGCGGAAAGAACATAAGGTCGACTTTTGCGCGTGCTATTTTGCCAGGAAACAAAAGTTGTTCTTTAAAACCGTACCAAGGTATGTTAACTGGAGCGAGTTTCCATTTCGGGTTGGTTAGAGTTATATTTTTCGCTTCTTTTTTTAATACAAAAAGTGTATACGAGTTGAGAAAGTCGATTTTCTGAAGATGCTTTACAAGTTGTCTGATGTACCGACCATGACCACCGGGGATCATCATCATGCGTGCATCAATACCGATGTGCATACGCGTTGATAGTTTCTAAAAGTGTTTCAGCACTGCGCTCCCAAGAAAACTTTCCCACATGAATAGTGCCGCGCTTTTGTAGTGTGGCGCGAAGTTCAGGATTTGTCAAAAGTGTATCAAGTGCATGTGCAATCATTTCCGTACTCCATGGATTTATAAGAAGTCCAGCGTTGCCAGCAGCTTCAGGCAGTGATGAGCCGATGCTAGTGACTACAGGTGCGCCTGCGCGCATTGCTTCAAGCACAGGTAAACCAAATCCTTCGTACAATGATGGGTAAAGTGCAATGGTTGCATGGTTGAGAAGCTCCCATTTCTGTTGCTCATCAGCGTATCCTGCAACTTGAACTGAATCAGCTATCTTGTGGTGATGAATTTTTTTGCGCGCGCGTTTCCATTGGTATCCCTCAGGGCCAATAAGTATAAGTTGAACTGTGGGGTGATTTTTTCGAGTCGTGGCAAATGCGTCAATGATGCGTAGTATGTTTTTGCGGCGTTCTCTTGTGCCTACCACAACAATAGTTGGGTGCCCTTTGCGATATGGGCAGTGTGTAGTGATGCACAGTTTTTGAGGAGTTGGTGGTCCTGGGTATAAAACTGTGATGCTGCTCGGGTTCTGATTGGCATGTTGTACTAAATCATTTTTCGTATTTTTGGAAACAGAAAGTAATGTGTGTGCTTGAATAATTTGTCGTTTGAGTCCAATTGCTTTGTGCCACAGTCTTTGGTATGGAGAAAATAGCGCGGGGTCAACCATTATAGATAAGTCATGAATGGTAAGTAGGTGTGGTAATCGTGTTTTCGTAAAGTGTGGATTAAGTGATAGGAGTACGTCTGCTTTGTCGTAGTTTTTGACGAGTGATTCAATGTTCGGTTTGCCAAACAGTGCTATGCTTGCGTGGAGTAACTTATTGGGAAACCGGCGCCTGACAATGTGCACATTCGGACAGTTCCATTTTGGCAAGCGTTCGGCTACCTGATCGCTCATGCAGTTGATAAATACGTAGTATGTATTTTTTCGGTCGCGCGAAAAGAGTGCGTCAAGCATGTGGCGCGCGTAAACTGATACGCCAGTTGGATGGGCATCAAGCAGTGGGCGTGCGTCGATTAGAATGCGCATGAGTTTGGTATTTGTTTTCTACGAATGATTGTATTTGTTCTTTGAACAGATGCTTTGCATATCGCTGTGCTTGGGAAGAAATAGCATGAGGATCAAATTGATGGTCGTCAAAATGTAATATTGTATCAAGTAGTGAACTCCAGGTTTGCTG
This sequence comes from uncultured Gammaproteobacteria bacterium, assembly GCA_964554065.1. Lineage (GTDB taxonomy): Bacteria > Patescibacteriota > Patescibacteriia > Magasanikbacterales > JBBTQS01 > CAZKMQ01. Next base: position 3,410 of record CAZKMQ010000069.1, read on the forward strand.
ATCAAAAAATATTC
>CAZKMQ010000070.1:0-3375 GCA_964554065.1 uncultured Gammaproteobacteria bacterium
TTCTTTAAGAGTTTCACTGTCAATCCAGTCCTCTTCCTTTGCTTTTTTATTTAACATATGTGCGTTATTTCAACGGGCAAATGCAATGCACACATCGCACTGTCCGCGCCTTTATGGCTGTATTTACGCGGTAACTATAGCAGAGCCTGGTGATTTTGTCAACTTTGGGACTTATTTTTCGCAACAATTCCAAGTATTTGCTTCATTGCTTCTGCTATTTGTGGACTTTCAATAACAACACTGACTAATTCGTTTCCAAGAGATAAAAATGCTGTTTTTGATCCATATACATTGATCTCAACAGTTCCTGTATAGTCTTCCTTTGGAATAGTTTTGCGTTCAATCAAGTTTGCTGCGTCATACGCAGGTGTCTCAACCCGCCTGTTTAATTCATCATTAGGCGAAATAGCACTCGTAGTCAGTTGTGCAGCCACCTTTTTCTTCATGAAACGCTTTATGATAGGTGGAAGCGAGTTATTAAATTTTGATTCAAAACCAGATCGAAGTAAATAGCTTTTCTGTCCGGTTTGAATTATGTCATTGTACACTTCCTCCATGCCTTCAAGTCCTTCATAAAAACTCACACCAGGGCGCTCTAAACGTTGATTATACTGGGATATGAGCCTGTTGACGGTCGATTTGTATGCCTGTTCAGCAGCTTCGATCTCCTTTTTTTGTTTATCTAGAAGTTTTTTTAACTCAAGTGGGTGTTTTGGGGAAAAAATAGCCACAGCTTCCTCTCCACTTTCAACTAAGCCTTTACGTGTAAGGCGCTCGAGTGTTTTGTATACCAAGCCACGTTTGATGCTTGTTTGTTTGCATAAAAAACCAGCAGTTTGCGGCCCATGCGTAAGTAAAGCCTCGTAAATCTTAGCTTCTTCTTTGGTTAAACCAAGTTGTTCAAGATTATTTTCTGTCATACACAAAAAGTATAGCATAAATATCTTAAATTGTCAAGAGACTATGACATTTAATGCTCTAAAATAGAACAAATAGTATGCTTAAATTAAGCACTTGTCACAGATAGTGCTACGAAGCCTTGACAAAACTGTACAAACATGCTATACTACGCTGTTAACAAATACAGTGAAGGGGCTGTATTGAATGCCTCACAACTGAATTGATTAGCAAAAAACTACGTTCTTAAAAAGGGGAGAGAAAAATGAAGATTGATATTCGTGCGATCGTTCTGGATGCAGACAGCATTGATACCACCGGCAATGATCACTGGGCCGCTGTTACCGCAAAAGCTCTTGAGATCGCAGCTGCCGAGAAAGGGTGTGTTTTGCACATTCTCGGCACAGAGGAAGAGGTCGCAGAGTTGAAGAAGTCCGACTTTGCGTATGATCTGGCTCGCGCCGGCAAGCTCGAGTGGTACACGTACAGCTCTAAGAACGACATGTCTTACTACGACGCCGCAAACGCAGTGGCGAAAGAGTTGTTCGACAGCTACGGTCTGCACACGCAGGGTCCTGCGGGTTCGGTGAAGCGAGACTGGGTCGGTGGCAGCGTGCGTCGGCGTACCGACGAGGCGATCAGGGCGACGTTCGTTGGGTGTGATTTGACCGTGCTCACGTCCGGCCACATCAACAAACTCCTCTAGTCGTCGCTAAAACCCAAACCAACAAAAAACCACCTATAACTAGGCGGTTTTTTGCTTTTATGTGTTTGTTACGCAGTTTTTTTGCGTTCAAGCATGTCAGTAACAACTTGATCCGCGGTTTTCTTAGTAAGATCCATACCTGCTTCCTCTGATAGCCATTTTCTGAATTCATTGCTACTAGTAAATAGTGCTTGCAGTGCTTCAACAGCTTTTTCTTTGGTATCAGTGTTGAGGTAGTTTACAAATTCATTCCAGTCATCTCGAACTGACTCTGGAAGTTTGCTAAATGATTCTACTGAACCAAGCTCAGCAATTGCTCCAGCACCTTTTGCTGCAGCTACTTCAGCTTCTTCTACTGCAGCATCAGCCTCAATATCTGCCGCGCCAGACTTCATTTCTGCAGCAAAAACTTTACCTGTTGCCGCGTCAGCTTTAGTTGATTCTTCCTCAGCTGCTTGCGCAGCCTCAACATCAGCTGCACCTTTTTTCATTTCCGCTTTAAACTCAGCAGGAGAAAGAGCCTCTTCCATTGGTTTTTGAGCTTCTTCGGTAGCTACTTCTTGAGCATTTGCTTCAAGTTCAGCTGATGCTTTGGCATCTGCTTCTTTTTCTGCGGCAGACCTCTTATCTCCCATTCCAAAAAATTCTTTAAATCCCATAGTTTTATAATTAATTTTAAAATGTGAATACACTTGAATTGTAGTATTTATAGGGTATTTTTGTCAATAAAAATGGGGGATATGTTCTGGTTACTTGACAAATGGTTAAATATGCAATATAGTCAATTACCACCACTTTAGGTGAGTAGGAGGTGAGGTTATGGGGAAGGTTCTACATCTTCCAGGAGCTGATGAGCGCTCAGCGCTTACTCAAGCTCAAGAGCCCAACTGCGCTACTCGGTTCAAGTGGAATCGAGATGTGTTGCGTTGGCAGAGTAATTTGCGTTCAAAGAAGGTGCTCAAGTACATGCCAACTGCAAACAACGCGTTGCTTTTGCAGTCCAGACTGTGCAAAGTGCGCATGGCAGTGAAGCTTGGCATGTGGTTCATCGGATGGAATCGTTGGCAACTTGCCATCGATGCAATCTATCCAGATGATGTGCCACCAGAGCTTCTCCTTGAAGTATCACATGTGGTGCTCGGCAGCAATGCCAAGCAAATTCCTTGCAAGGTTTATAAGTACCATGTTGGTTCAAGCGGTGAAATTCGTTTGTTCCTTCTGCCGACCTGGCGTGGTTATCGCGAATTCAAGAAGTTCGTGAACACTGATCTGCATAGACTGATCTATACTGAGATGGACTGTGTTGGTCTTTTGCTTCCACAATGTTGCAAGCGTCATGAGCCACGCTACCTTGCTTACTACCGCAATGAGTAGCAAACCTAACAAAAAGAGCTCGGAGTGAAAATCACGCCGAGCTCTTTTAATTTTTTTAGAATCGATGAGCACTTGCTTGTTCAACAAACTGTTGTAACCAACTACGCACTACTCCCCAAACGCTTTGGCTAATTGGTTCTGGTGGTGGTGGGCCATCAAAACTGTCGCCCGGAGGAGGAGGCGGTGGGGAACTGAATGTTTCTGGTGGTGGTGTGAATTGCTCAGGTTGAGGAACGATGGCTTCAGGAGTTGGGAATTCACGGAAGTCTTCGGGTGGTGGGAAAAAGTCCGGTTCTGGCTGTCGGAAGTCATCGCGGATTGGTTCGTCAAAGTCTGGCTTATCAAATTCAGGAGGATCAAAGTCCGGTTCGTCAAAGTCTGGGAAGTCTGGTTTATCA
>CAZKMQ010000071.1:0-3130 GCA_964554065.1 uncultured Gammaproteobacteria bacterium
GCCGAATTTTGCAAAAACATGTGAAGCTTCTTGTAAAGCTTGCGTAATATGAAATTGCGGAATACTTCGACCGGATCCAACATAAGTTCCATGGCCTTCTCCTAGTACTATAACCGGGCGATAGTATTTGTCTTTCAAACGACTTGCAATTAGCCCAATAATTCCCGGAGACCAACCATCACCACGCACAAACAAAATCGGGTCTGAATCTCCGTGGTGTTCCTTAACTAGCTTGTGCGCTTCGCGCGTTAAGCGTTCAGTTAGCTTTTGGCGATCAAGATTATGTTGGTGTAAGTTTTGTGCCAGGGTTTCTGCAGCAGCATTTTCCTTAGCCAACAGCAAGTTCAATGCGATCTGTGCATGTTCCATTCTGCCGGCCGCGTTAATGCGTGGCGCGATCCGAAAGCCAATTGATGTTGCGTCTAATGGAGCATCAGCATTGCGACCTTTGTGGCCTGTGGCTAATAATTTTTGTAAGCCTAATCGGCGAGTTTTATTAAGAACAATTAATCCATAGCGCGTAAGTGCGCGAGTTTCATCACGCAATGGAACCATGTCTGCAACAGATGAGATTGCGACCAAATCCAATAGCCATTTTTCAAATGCTTCATGCTTAATTCCTGCAACAGTCTCATTGCCGGTTTTTTTGTGTGTTTGCAAAAGCGCTTGGCAAAATTTGAATGCAACACCACCACCAGATAATGTTTTGTCAGGATACGTTTCACCAGGAAGCTTGGGGTGCAATGTTGCGTGAGCTGCTGGTGGCAGATCAGGGACTTGGTGATGGTCAGTGATGATAACATCAATACCCAGATCGTTGGCTTGCGCGACTTCCTCTGTGTTACTAATACCACAATCTGTGGTGATAATAACTTTAGTGCCGCGTTCAAATAATGTTGTGACAGTTTGCGCATTTAGTCCATACCCATCTTTTTCTCGATGCGGCAAAAAGAAATCAACTTTAGCACCAATTGCCTCAAGTGTGCTGCACAAAACAGCACTACCACAAACACCATCAGCATCATAGTCACCATGCACAGTTATTTGCTCGTCAGCATCAATCGCCATAAACACACGATCAACCGCGCTTTGCATTTGTGTAAATAAAAAAGGATCATGCACATCACGTGCGTAATCCGGATGCAAAAATCGATCAATTGCTTCTACGTCAACTAATTCACGATTGTGCAACAGTTGTGCAACAACAGGATGGTGCTGTGCGTATTTAGCTAAAACAGTTTCAGAAATTGTGTCTGCGACCACCCATGTTTTCTCCATAGGATTAGTAGCTAGAGTGTAATCCAGAAAGGAACGGAGCGATTGTAAAAAATACCATTCCAATAATCATAATAAAGAATACAATATTGCGAAGGAATTTTTTAGTACGTTTTTTCATGTTATCTTTTTAAAACTGCTAAATAAGCTTCCGGCGGGATGTCGACCTTACCAGCACCCATTGCCATCATTTTCTTTTTACCTTTCTTTTGTTTTTCAAGGAGTTTTCTTTTGCGCGTCACGTCACCGCCATACAGTTTTGCAGTTACATCTTTGCGCATGGCGCTCAATCGTTCAGCTGCAATAATTTTTCCACCAACTGCAGCTTGAATTTTTAAAGCAAACATCTGTCGCGGCAAGGTTTCTTTCAACTGCTTTACGATTGCTTTTCCAACTTTGAAAGCTTGATCACGCGGGACTAATGTAGCCAAGGCTTCAACAGGGTCTTCTGCAACCAAAATATCCAGTCGCACCACATCACTCAAGCGCATTTCTTTAAATTCATAATTCAAAGATGCATAGCCAGAGCTAACACTCTTCAGTTTATCATAAAAGTCTACCAGTATAGAAGCTAATGGCATATCATAATGCAAAATCACGCGATCAGTTCCGGCAGCGCTTTGCAAATATTCAGTGTTTGCATATTCACCAAGCTTATCTTGGACTAAAGACATAACATTGCCGATAGTGTCATGTGTGGTAATTATATCTACCTTTACCCATGGTTCTTTAGTTTGAGAAATATGACTTGGTTCTGGAAATTCAAGTGGACTCTTGATCGTAATTACAGATCCGTCAGTTTTTGTAACATCATAAGCAACTGATGGAACAGTCGCTACAATTTCTAAGTTGTGTTCGCGACGCAAGCGCTCCTGAACAATTTCAAGGTGCAGTAATCCTAAAAAACCACAACGAAAACCAAATCCGAGTGCTTTAGAATGTTCAGGTTCATATTGAAGTGAAGAATCAGAAAGCGACAACTTTTCAATAGCATCGCGCAGGGCAGAATAATCATTTCCTTCTTTAGGAAAAACTCCAGCAAATACCATTGGAGTTACTTCTTTGTATCCTGAAAGCGACTCAACCTCATCTTTATTTTTTTCAAGTGTAACAGTATCACCAACACGACAGGACTTAATATCTTTCAGGCCAGTGACGAGCAGTCCGATCTCTCCAGTATCAATAGTTTTAGATGATTCAAACTTTGGTTTGAAATACCCAACATCAACAGTGTCAGCTGCTGCGCTAGCACCCATGAAGTACGTCTTAGTTCCGCGACTAACTGAGCCATCCACTACTCGAATACCAGCAACTACGCCTTTGTACTCATCATAATATGAATCAAAAATCAAAGCGCGCAGCGGTCCATCAGCTTGGCCAGTAGGCGCAGGTACACGCTCAATAATTGAATCTAAAATATCTTCAACACCTTCGCCTGTCTTTCCTGACGCGCAAATAATTTCAGATTCATCACATCCAATTAACCCAATGATTTCTGCTTTTGTTTTTGGAATATCTGCCGCAGGCAAATCAATTTTGTTAATCACCGGAATAATCAACAAATCTTGTTCTAATGCTAAATATAAATTTCCCAAAGTTTGTGCTTGTACACCTTGACTGGCATCAACTAGAAGTAGGACGCCTTCCACCGCGGCAAGTGAACGAGAGACTTCATATGTAAAGTCCACATGCCCGGGAGTATCAATTAAGTTAAGTATATGATCCTTGTAATCCATTCGTACAGGCTGCAGCTTAATTGTAATACCGCGCTCTTGTTCAAGTTCCATGGTGTCAAGAAGTTGGGCTTTCATGTTGCGCTGCGAAATTGTTCCGGTAACTTCAAGAAGACGGTCAG
>CAZKMQ010000072.1:0-3097 GCA_964554065.1 uncultured Gammaproteobacteria bacterium
AAATTGCACATCGGGAATCAAGTAACTCGTGGGCTTGGAGCAGGTATGAATCCTGCTATGGGAAAGGCTGCAGCAGATGAGTCGCAGAACGAATTGCGTGACACTTTCAAAGGAACTGACATGGTCTTTATCACTTGTGGTTTGGGTGGTGGAACAGGATCAGGTGCTGGGCCTGAAGTGGCCAAGATTGCACGTGAGTCTGGTGCTCTTACTGTTGCGGTGGTGACTCGACCGTTTGGGTTTGAGGGGGCGCAGCGTAAAGCAATAGCTGATGATGCATATGATGCAATGGAAGAGAACGTAGATACCATCATCTGCATTCCAAATGATCGCGTACTTCAGATAATTGATAAAAAAACTTCACTACTTGATTCATTCAAAATCGTAGATGATGTTTTGCGCCAAGGTGTGCAAGGTATTTCAGAATTGATCACTACACCAGGCCTTATTAATGTTGACTTTGCTGATGTTAAGGCAATTATGCACGACACAGGGAGTGCTCTTATGGGGATTGGAAGTGCATCAGGTGAAACACGTGCGGTTGATGCTGCAAAGGCTGCTATTGCTTCGCCACTTCTTGAGGTTTCTATTGATGGAGCGCGCGGAGTACTCTTTACTATTAGTGGTGGTGCGGATCTTTCTATGCAAGAAGTGAATGAAGCTGCTCGTATTATTACGGAGAGCACAGATGAGGACGCGCGTATTATCTTCGGTGCAAATATTGATGAGAATCTGAAAGACGAGGTGCACATAACAGTTGTAGCGACAGGGTTTGGAGACAGGAGACCAAAGCGTCGCGAGTCTGCAACAGTTGAACGTAATAATGTGTTCGGCATGAACCAAAATTTGTTTGGACCATCAGCAGGATCACAGCCAAGCTATACACCACCTACACCAGTGCGTCAAGAACAGCAAGAAGAAACCGCTACGCCAAGTTTTCAAAGTAAGACTTTTGGCGGCAAGACGCCAGCACAAGATGATGACAGTCCACCACCTAAGAAAAAGAAGTTTCTACAAAGCAAAAAGAAACGGCAGATTGCTCCGGACGTTGATATTGAAGTTGAGCCAGAAGAAGAGCTTGAGATTCCAGCGTTTATAAGGCGCAAGATGGGGAGTTAGTTTGTGAGTCTAAAACGTGTTCATGAAAAGCCGTGTTAATATAACACGGCTTTATGGTATACTATTTCTACTATGCACTGTCCAGTTTGCAAAAATAAAGAAACAAAAGTTGTAGATTCGCGCGTGGCACAAGATGGCATGAGTATTCGTCGAAGACGTGAATGTGAGAAGTGTCAGTTCAGGTTCTCTACTGCTGAGGAGGCTGAGTTGCGCGATGTTTATGTGGTAAAGCAAGATGGAAATCGTGAAGCATATGCGCGAGAGAAATTGTCACGCGGTTTGCGCAAGGCGCTTGAGAAACGGCCATTTACCAGCGAGTCTTTTCGTACATTGGTACATCGAATTGAGCAGGATATTCATAAGAAGAAAAAGCGTGAGATGACCAGTCGGCAGATTGGAGAGATTATTATGAAGCATTTGAAGAAGTTTGACCAAGTGGCGTACATTCGATTTGCTAGTGTGTATAGACAATTCAAAGATGTAAAGAGCTTTCAAGCTGAACTTAATTCATTGTTGCGCAAAACGCGTTCAACATCACCTAAGAAACCTAAGAAGAAAAAATAGTATGGCAGAAGCACCAATACCAAAGCAAAAGAGCGATAAGAAGCATGATGCTATTCTTGCACTGCTCAAGCAGAACCAACTACTTATTGAGGAGAATATTAAATTAAGTAAGCGTTTGCGCCGTCATCAGATTTTTTCTAGTCTTTGGGGTTGGTTCAAGATCGCTGTTCTTGTTGGTTTCATTGTATTCAGTGCAATCTTTGTGCCACGATGGATTAGCACGCAGATAGATTCAGTTAAGTCTTCATTTGGTGGTGATTCATCAGGATCACTCCTAGAAAAATTAGGTGTTCCAACAAATTTGATCAATCCGCAAGAAGTACTTGAGCAGTTTGGAAATCAGCAAGAATAAGTATGAAAGAGGGTAAGTCCACAAACATTTATTTTTCAGTAATTATCGCAGCAATGGTTGGTGCGCTGAGTAGTTATTTTATTTTGCAGTCAGGTGGATTTAGTGGTACAACAGTTCAGCTTCCAGAAAGTAGTGGTGTAGATACTAAGCGTGTCAAAGAAGGTATTGAAGGATTGCTTGACGAGGAGGCCGCAACTATTGCTGTAGTTCAGTCAGTGAGTCCTGCTGTAGTTAGTGTGGGAATCTTTCGTGAACAGCATGAAGCATTTAATCGTACAGGTCTGTTACCGTTTGAAGAATTTTTTTCACCTTCACCAACAGAAACTGACGGCCCAATTCAAGTAGGTGGTGGAACAGGATTTATTATTGGTTCTGATGGATTGATTCTAACCAACCGTCATGTTGTTGAAGATGAGTCTGTAGAGTATCGAGTAATGCTTTCTGATGAGCGTGAGTTTGTGGCAGAAGTTCTTGCTCGCGATCCAATTCATGACATTGCGCTTTTGCAAATTGATGCAAAGAATTTGCCAACCGCAGGGCTTGGTGATTCAGACGCAATTGTAATTGGTCAAACCGTAATAGCGATCGGGAATGCACTGGCTGAGTTTGATAACACAGTAACGCGCGGGATTATTTCAGGAATTGATCGTCGTGTTGTGGCAAGTAATGGGTTCGGTTCAAGTGAGGTGATTGAAGAAGCAATCCAAACAGATACAGCTATTAATTCTGGCAATTCGGGTGGGCCGCTTATTAATCTTAGTGGAGAGGTAATTGCGGTGAATACTGCGGTTGCTCGCCAGGGGCAATCAATAGGATTTGCTACACCAATTAATGTTGCTAAGCGTGCGATTGATTCGGTGAAAAAACATGGACGTATTGTAAGGCCATGGCTGGGTGTGCGTTATGTTATGCTAAATCCGCAACTTGTAACGCAAAATAGTTTGTCAACTAGTGAAGGGGCTTGGATAATGCCAGGAGAAGTCGCTGCTGTTATTCCAGATTCGCCAGCACAGAAGTCTGGTATTGTTGCAGGAGATATAATTGTGAAGGTTAATGATTTTG
>CAZKMQ010000073.1:0-3058 GCA_964554065.1 uncultured Gammaproteobacteria bacterium
GATTTAGAAATTAATGGGAACTTTGAGTTCCCTGCCATGTGTTCAAAGCTCGGTACATGGGCAGACACAGAAATTACAGTCAAGGTTCCAAAAGCAGAATTTGGTAAGTATCATTTGCAAGTTGTTCGTAATGATAATGACAATGATCCAACAAACAATAAGAGTAACAGTGTCTTATTTGAAGTAACCGATGGTGATCCAACTCCTGGATTATGTGCTATCTCTCCAGATAATGGTCCTGCTGATTCTGATGTTACGTTATATGGTGAAGGGTTCGGTGAATCAGTTGGTGATGTGGTATTTTGGAAAGACATCAAAGACAATCCTAATTCTGAAGATTGGACAAGTGGCCAGATCCTAATGTCTGTTCCATCAAAAGCTGCTACTGGTCCAGTGCACGTTGTTAATGCAAGTGCGCAAAAAAGCAATATTCAACAATTTACAGTGCAGAATTGTAATGAGAATAAGGATGCTTGTGGAGAAGATGAACAGTGTTGCAGTACAGGTTCTTGTATTCCTTTGATTGGAGATGATAGTCAAGCATTGTCTTGTGGTGATCTTGGTATACCACAATCAAGTTATACTTATGCATTTTTCACAGGTAAGACACTCCCCGATCCAAATAATTTTCCACCAGCAGTAGTTGAAGAATGTGCGCAGGGCAAGCTGCCGTCACCATCCCCATGGGAAAGTCATCCTGGCGGAACTAACGTGTGTAGTAATGTGTTTACGCTAACGCGGTTTACTATTCCAATAAAACAAACAACATTAAGTTATAATCAAGGTGCGGCAAGTAGTGTACAGCTACAAAAGTGTGTTCCAACTGAAGATGGTAGTATTTGTTCAAAATTTGCTGATACGCAAGAGCAGATTGGTCTATTTATGTACTTAGATTGGGTAGGATACGGTGGGGGTGCAGATATGCAGAGCGTCATGTTATTTTCACCTGCAAATGGTTATGCAGCTGATACATGGTATACAGTTGTGCTCAAAGATACGATTACTGGTGCACAAAACGGTATGACTCTTTTGCCTAATGGAACATGTGACGGTACTCCAGCAGAAGATGCAGGTGGGGCGTATTGCTTTAAGTTCAAGACCTCAGCAAGCAGTACACAATGTACGATAGGTTCAGTTGAGGTGATTCCACAGTCGTTTGAAGTAGACAATATCTCTGATTTACAACCCGGTACTGACTTTGTATTGAATCCAGTTCCACAAACTATAGTTGATGCAAATGGTACGCCGATTCTTGATGATGATGGACAAGAGCAGACACAAATGGAACCGCTCAAGTGGTTCGTGGGTGCAAAGGCTAACAGTTCGTATTGTATTATGCTGAATGCTTGTGAGTTTAATGCAAATTGGCAGTGGTCTAGTGAAGATGAGAATGTGTTTATAACAGAGTCTGCTGGTGATCTGCTAGAGTGTCAGTCAAATGTTCAGGTGACTGGAGAAAGTCAAAAAACTTTAAATACAAGTGGTAAAGTCGAGCCAATAGCAACACAGATTACTGCACTTGATAAAGTAAGCACTCTGTTTGATTCTGCTGATATATTTGTTAACTATGGTGCTCCGCGAGTATTGCAACAGTGTAGTGGTGGAGTAGAAAGCCCATCGCCATGGGGTAAGCGAAGTGGTGGAGATAACGTGTGTGTGAACGCAGTCGCTAATATGGTGTTCACCCAGAAGATGAACCCACTAACATTTAGCAACGCAAATATTTATATTCAAAAATGTGTTGGTCCATCAACAGCAGAGCCTGAAAAAGATGAAGATGGGGTGGAATTGCCGTTGCCTGATCCAACAGAAGCTGAGGCGTGTGCTGTGCTTGGGGAAAAAGAAAATACGTGGTACCAGACATACACTTTTGATGATTTCTACGACGGGTTGCGAGTAAAGATAACTTCACCAGCTGATAAGAATGATCCGCCAGCACACCTTGGATTTGATAAAAATAGTTGGTATCGTGTAGCGATTACCACAGGACTAAAGGGAGCAACAGGTGTTGCAATGGAGCCTGATGCAAGTTGTGCTCCTGGTGAGTCGTATTGCTATACTTTCAAGACAAAAGACGACGACGAAATTTGTGCTGTGAATGAAGTAGAGGTAAATCCTTCGACTTATCTTGCAAAATCATTTGGAACTGTGCGTACTGATCCAGATAAGGATGGTAAGTCTTTTGATGTAGATTATGTAGCTGAACCAAAGCCGGAAGATCAGTGTATTGTACTTGATAGTGATGCTTATCAATGGGTTTGGGAGGTGGATGATGAATCATTTACTTATGCAGGTTTGGAAGATCAAGAGTTATTCCCAGGGGATGTATTACAATCTATTGATCCAGGAAGTGCAACTGTAAATGTATATGCTAAAGCAGAAACACCAACCAGTACGCCAGCATTTATTTATGCGACAACACAAGGAAAGACAGGAAATAGTGAGTTAAATGTATCACTTAAGCCAGCGACAGTTGGTGCTATTTCTCCGCATTGCAGTTCTGCATGTACAAACGCTAGCATTTCGATTGCTTTTGATCAGAAAATTCAAAAAAGTACAGTTATTACTGGTAGCGATGTTATGCCATCGGCAGCAGTGCTTACTTGTGCAAATGAATCATGCTTGTTTGATTATGATGTGAATGGCGCATTGTTGCCATCTGAGTATGAGAACATGGTTCCAATTGAGCTTAAACCAGGAACACCATCATTTTCTAAGAAATTATCTTTTGATCACTCATTACTGGCTCCGGACACATATTATCGAGTGCTTATCCGTATCGGACCATGGGGTATTAAAACTGAAAGTGGTATTGGTATTCCAGTTACAGCAGTAGACAAAGCAGCGCTTTTCCCACAAGGCTACTTGCCACAATACTATTCTTGGGTTTTCAAGACTAAGAACGATCCAACTGCATGTGGTATAGCTGAAGCAGAACTTGAGCCACTTGAGGCTGTAGTTGCTACAAGTGGAATTATTCGATCGTATGCTGTGAAAGCGTTTGGCTCACCTGATGCATGTAATGCTACTGAAGGTCAGGAGTTGCAGGCAAGTAGTT
>CAZKMQ010000074.1:0-3007 GCA_964554065.1 uncultured Gammaproteobacteria bacterium
ATATTATTTCGTCTGGTGAGACCGTTTCATTTGGTGTGTTTGGTTCAGAATTTGGTAACGTTCCGAAAGACAATCCTTGTGTAATGAATATGAGTGTTCATCCTGATAATATTACAACAGTTGCATCAAGCACGCCATCAGGCAAAGCCCCAAGTGTAACTGGTATGGCAGTAAGTAATGATGTGACAGTTACGGTTCCTGATGTTGTTTCTCCGGTTTTGGATTGGGCGCCGGATACGCCGTATGGATCTGCATCAAAGGGTGACGATTCTACGGTAGCGAAATTCATAGTTTCAACCATGGGTGGAGAAAAGGAAGCTCAGGCTTTCAGTATAGACACGTTGCCATTTAGTATATATAGTACTTTAGAGTTAAATCCGATTCGTGAAGTTAAGGTGTACAAAAATGCTCTTTATAATTCAAACTTACTGTACAAGACTACAATAGGCGAGTTGGTTGGTCTTCCTGCAGGTGGAAGCGACCTTGAATATTTAGTTTTGCCAAGCAAGGAGGATTTCAAGGATCTTGTTGTGTGGTTTGATGATGATCAGAAAATAATTGTTACACTTGATACTGACGATGCAAATGCACTTGATTCAATATGTATACAACCAAGACATGAAAAGATTGAATGGTTTGCTTCTTCAGTGGCACCAACTACAGGTATTTCAGATGAATATGGGCTGATACCGCCGAAGTGTTTGGATTATTAGTTAGATATTTTGTAAAACCGGCCCGATTTCGGGCCGGTTTTTAGATTTGCCAGATATCCACAGGTGCGATAAGGTAACGAATATGGATATTCGAACCAAAAACGAACAACACACTGATCATCATGATTTTGCCAGTGCGCAAGATGCGATGGGTTTTTATGAGTCTATACTTGAGAGTTTGGGGGCAAACTGTGCTTTGGTGGATGAACAAGGGAATTTGTTGTTTATAACCCAGGAGGCATTGCCTGATGGTGTTGATAAGCACACAACTATTGGAAAAAAGTTCTTTGAGGTTTTTCCGCACTTGGTTGAGTGGGGGTATCCTGAATCAATTCAGCGTGTTTTGGAGTCTGGGAAGTCGTTTGTCGAACTGTATACGCGCCATACGACTGCTGGTGGGCTTTCTGGGTATTTTCATCGTAAATTCTATCCAGTTACCATTCCTGGTCGAGGTAAGGCGGTTGTTGCGATTATTGAGAACGTGAGTGAGCACCGTTTGGCAGAGCTCCATGCGCATGAATCCGAATTTCGGTATCAGCGATTAATTGAAACCATGAATTTGGTGTCTTTTCGTTTTGATGCTACGGGAAGGTTTACATATTTAAATAAAGCGTGTTTAGAAATTTTTGAGTGGAGTAGTGCAGAGATGATTGGTACGTCAGTCGTGCAGTATGTGCATCCAGAAGATGTTGGAGAGTTGTGGCGCGTATTCTGGCAGGTGGTAAACCATGATCAGCAATTTGGTACAGTGGAGAATCGTATTGTGACGCGCACGGGAACTGTAAAGCACATGCGATGGAATATTCACCCAGTCTATGATGGTGAGGGAAAGATTATTGGTTCGCAAGGTGTGGGTGAAGATATTACTGCAAGCAAGCAAGTTATGCATAACTTGCAACAAAGTTATGGAAAGTACAAAGGCTTTTTTAATGCTTTGCCGGTTCCGGTGTGTATTGTGAGTAAGGAAGACAAGATCATGAGTGTGAATCGTAGTATGTGTAAAATGCTTTCGTATTCGCAGAAAGAAATGCAAGAAAAGACAATTTTTGATATACTACCTCTAGCATCCATTGATATTGGAACGCGCGTTTGGACGCAATTAAAAAATAAGGGCGGTATGCCGAGGCAACCGTTCACGTTTTTGCGTAAAGATCGTATCGCAGTTCATGTGATGCTCAACGGTGTTCGATTTGGTGATTATTTCATGCTCATTAGTGAGCGCTCAACAAACACCAGTCACAGCACAGTTGCATAGTTCTTCTATGCGAAAATCCACAGTTTCTTTTTTTGAATCGATCATGTTGATTGTCGGCTCAGTTATTGGCGCCGGCGTTCTTGGTATTCCGTACGTAGTAGCTCAAGTTGGGTTTGGCATAGGTTTGGTGTATCTTGTTGTTTTGGGCTTAGTCGTAATTCTGTTGCATTTGGTTCTGGGTGAGGTAGTTGTACGTACAAAGAAAAATTTACAAGTTGGTGGTTTGGCAGAAAAATACTTAGGCAGAGAGATTGGTCAGCTGATGAAGCTGCTTATGGTTTTGGTTTTGACTACAGCGCTAGTTGCGTATGTTATTGGAATGGGTGAGGCAGCTGAAGCTTTGTTTGTTGGAACAATTCTTGGTTGGTCAGCAACAACATGGAGTATTCTTTTGTGGGGAGTTGGAAGTATTGTTGTGGCAGCAGGTATGCGCGCTTTGGCACATATGGAGTTCATGTTTGCCAGTATTATATTTGTGATAATTGTAATTATTGTTGCGTTGGCTATGCCGAGCATTAATCCGGTGCAGTTGTCCACAGTAGATTACTCACGATTCTTCTTGCCATATGGTGTTGTTTTATTTGCATTCATGGGATTAGTTTCTATTCCTGAAGTTGAAGAGATTATCCCCGGGAAGCAGAAGCAGATTAAACGCGCGATCATTTGGGGTGGAACGATCCCCATTATTTTGTATGCTTTGTTTACTTTGGCAGTGCTTGGTGTTACTGGTGAAAACACAACGCAGATCGCAACAGTTGGTTTGGGTGAGCATTTAGGACCTGGTGTAATGATTTTTGGAAATTTGTTTGCACTGTTCGCGATGATGACCAGTTTCTTTGCATTAGGATTTGGGTTGCGCAGAACGTATGAGTGGGATTTTAACGTGCCAAAGATTCCAGCACTATTTCTTGCGATTGGTTTGCCACTGGTGGTGTTTATGATCGGGATAACTGATTTTATAACAACAATCGGCGTGGCTGGTGCGTTGTTTGGAAGTATTCAAGCGCTTATCATCATTGCTATGTTTTGGAGGTCGCGT
>CAZKMQ010000075.1:0-2964 GCA_964554065.1 uncultured Gammaproteobacteria bacterium
GTTGTTCGTCGAGTGGCTTTGCCATTTGATTATGTGGCGCTTTCGTCAGTCACTAGTAGTGATGCATTAATCCGTGAAGATGGTATTTTAGTAACACGCGTACTTGCTCGAGCTACAGATGACTTTCCACTGCAAAAAGATGATACAATTATTGCTTTAGGAGGTGTGGCAATTGATGCACAACAGACATTTGCTTCGTTGTTGTTTACTTATCCAGTTGGAACAACAGTGCAAATGCAAATCGTTCGTGATACGCAAGAGCTCACGATTGATGTACCACTCATTGCTGCTGAATAAATTATGTCTTCTCACCGTTCATACATTTTACAACTTCTCAAGCGCAGCTCATTTCTCGTGAGCACAGGTGTTGTAGTCGCAATAGTTGCAGTGGTTGTGAGTTTGTTTTTTCCACTAAAGTACAGTGCGACCGCGAGTGTTCTTCTTATTCCGCGTCAGGGCTTTGGTGTTGATCCATACACGGTGATTAAGTCTGCTGAGCGTGTAGGGGAGAATCTAGCACAAGTTATTGAGACTTCAACATTTCTTGATTTGGTTCTTGCACACGATGCGCGGATTAACCAAAGGGATTTTCCAAGCAAAGAAGAGAAGCGCCGTCGTTATTGGAGGCGAACTATTGCACCACAAGTAAGCAGCGGGACTGGAATTCTTCATATCACAGCATTTCATAGCGATCCACAACAAGCTGTTCTAATTAGTGAGGCAGTTGTCCAGTCACTAGTTGAGGGTGGTGTAGAATATGTTGGGCCGCAAATAAGCTATAAAATAGTTGATACTGCTATTGCATCTCGTTTCCCGGTAAAACCTAACCTTATTGCAAATGCAATTGTTGGTTTTTTATTCGGTATTATCTTAGCAGCTCTTAAAGTGTTATTTGTTCGTGAGCGTAATATTCCACACACACGCAAAGAAGAGCATTTGTTTGGCTAATTTTCAGTAAAGTTTTCCAGCCCATAAGCGTTAAATGCGCTTTTTTTGTTTAAATTTAGCTAAAAAATAATATATATTATACAGCAATAGTAAAGGGGTTGACAAAATGTGGATATTGTGATATTGTTTCTTCTTATCGAGGAGTCTCGTGAAGAGGGCGTAAAGGAGATTTACGCCGTATTCACGGCACTAATCGTTCAGACGCTGGGAGCCATCCCATCGTGCCGTAAGGTTACCTATTGTGGGTGGCTTGCGAGCGTCTGGTAATCACAATCAACCTCGGTTTTCCGAGGAACCAATTGACTAGGAGGTATATCATGCTCAAACGCATGATCATGCTGGTCATCATGGCCAGTTTCCTGATTCCATCTGTGGCTTCTTCTCAGAAGCTGGAACTTTCCTGCGAAACCGCAGCAGAATGCGAGGTCTTCAAGCAGGAGATCAACCGCATCAAGCAAATGCGGTTCGTTGCAAAGGGAATGAAGCGCCTGAAGCGACGAGCAGCAAATGGCAGTGGTGGCGCGAAGCGCGACATCGACTTTTTCGATGAAGCGAACGTCAAGGGTCTCAGCGATGAATTCGAGGCAATGGAGGAGGAAGGTTTCTCCTTCGAGAACGCATACAAGCGTGTTTCCGGCACCGTCGTAGGTGAAGGGGCGAACATGTCTTGGTACGCAGTTGCCAAGGTGATGTATCACCTGGAGTTGACCAAGCTTCGACGTACTCCGCGAAAGGTGTCTCGTAGCGGAGCCATCAGCAAGGTGGTTCTGCGTGATCGAATGATCACCGTTGACGCTGAGTACGAGAGTGCCGAAGAGGGCGAGGAAGTCGCTTCGGAGTTCGCTCGCGAGTTCATCATTGGGTCAGCCCGACGGTTGGGTTGGTCTAGTGGCGGCGGCAAGCGCAAGGCCAAGCCAAAGCAGCCGCCCAAGGCCAAGCAGGATGCGCCGCCCAAGGCTTCGCCGCCGCCGGCTCAGAAGCAGAAAGGGGCGTACTACATGCCCCGAAAGCGTTTGGATCGTCTGCGTCGGGTTCGCACGGCGAACTCGCACAACGGCTACGTAGCCGGTGGGAGTTCTCGCCGGTGGAAGCAGCCGACCCGTGTGCGACGTATCGTGCGCAAAGGGCCAAAGCCGCCCCCGCGTAACAAGGTCAAGCGTCGGGCCAGCTACTAGTTAGTCGGCTCACAACCACAACAAAGGACCTGAGAAATCACTAGAAATCTCAGGTCCTTTTAATTTAGCTAAATTTGGGATAGTGGGGTTGACAAGTTATGTGTTTTGTGTTACGATCAGATCTCATATATACGGGTTTTGACCAGGTAAGTATTGACTACTTTCATGGTTGCAATCTGTGCTATATGCAGATGCTGTTCATCGTAAGTTTTTCAGAATGCAGTGAAGATATACTTTATTGCTACGGTTTCGCGTACTGCGCCCGATGGGTGCCACAATGGCGCGCCATGAGGCGCTTGGAGGTTTCTAATGAAGATGCTATTAAGCGTTTTCCTGACAATGGTCATCGCCAGTTCTGCGATGGCACAGGAGAGTCCGGATCCAAAGGATCCGAACTTCGAACTTCTCGGAACCATTGGTCCATTCCCTCCTGGGGGATTGATTCCGGTTGAGGATGCGGTCGATCCAAAAGGTCAACGATTCAACCCGCGCAAAGCAGCTGGGGAGATCCTGGATCGCGCTGCGGCCTGGGTTCTAGTATCGCCAGGGAAGCTCGGTCGAATTCGTGCTCATGCCAGTGCTGATGTGCTGCGCTACCGCGGGCATCATCCGACGCGCAACTTTGCGATTGCAGCCATGCGGTGCAGTGAAGGTGGACACAACTTCGGGAAGCGTGATGGGGTCTCTGCAGAGTATTTCACTTGCGGAGCAGGTGTGGTTGAGTCAGACAAGGGTGACAGGTACTTGTACTTGTACCTGGACAAGACTCTAGTCAACATGCACCTGGGTCAGGCTGATGTGGATGGTCGTCAGGACCAAAGCATCGACAGGCTCAACCGCG
>CAZKMQ010000076.1:0-2910 GCA_964554065.1 uncultured Gammaproteobacteria bacterium
TGCTACACTTGGTGGGCTGCATAAGTTTATGAATTGGGATCTACCAATCTTAACTGACAGCGGTGGTTTTCAGGTTTTTTCTTTGGGTGCGCAGAAGGAGAGCAAAAGTGAGCTTGATACTCCTGATGCCAAGCTTGCGCATGTTGATGATGAAGGTGTAACTTTCCGTTCGCATATTGATGGTTCTGAACATCGTTTTACTCCTGAAGCCTCAATTGAAATTCAGAAAAAACTTGGCGCAGATATCATTATGGCATTTGATGAATGTACACCTGATGGTGCGGATCGCTTGTATGCACGCCAGGCCTTGGACCGGACGCACGACTGGGCGCGCCAATCTTATGATGCTTTTTCAAAAATCCCGCAACAATATAATCATCGTCAATTTTTATTTGGAATTATCCAAGGGGCGCGCCATGATGATATGCGATTAGAGTCTACCAAGTTTATAACTGACATTCCATTTGATGGTATTGCAATCGGTGGTGAATCTATCGGCTATAATATGGAAGCCACACGCAAGACACTTGAATTAATTGAACCTCATTTGCCCGCAGACAAACCGCGCTACACTATGGGCGTTGGTATTTCTCCAAAAGATTTATTTGACGTGGTTGAGCGCGGAGTGGATATGTTTGACTGTGTTGCGCCAACGCGTTTGGCACGAACCGGTGGATTGTTTAATCGCGCGGCCGGACAAGAAAAAAAATTCCGCATTAATATTACTAACGCGCAATTCGCAACTGATACTTCGCCGATTGAAAAAGATTGCACATGTTATACATGCACAAATCACACGCGCGCGTATGTGCATCATTTATTTGCCGCGCGCGAACTGCTTGGCTATCGTCTAGCCACAATTCACAATGTACATTTTATGCTTGAGTTAATGCGCCAAATACGCGCGGCTATTTCTGACGGAGAATTTTCAAAACTAAAAGCCGACTGGCTTCTCAAATAAACGCACCATAATATCATCCGCATCACCGCGCGCGCTCATCCAAGAGATTGCTGCATGACCATTATGCACATCAACACCTATCTCTTCTTGCCATGATTTTGTGGTGAGATTTACTTGGAACTCTTCGCCTAACCTAGCGCCGCTTTGTGAAAACCACTGTGCGAAAATTCCTGTTTCATCACCATCACGCAATTCATCTTGCCACACAACAATAAAGCTTCCATCCTGATCCAGTGCAACCACTGGATGTTTTTGTCCAGCTTTGGTTGTGGTATTTATTTGGATATCTCCACTTAATTCATCGCCGCTTACATCATATCGCTTTGCAAACACACCAAGCCCACTTCCATCTTGCCCTTCACTTTGCCACACAATTACACTTTCTCCGCGATCGTTCATGTCTGCACTCACTTCGGTTTGTTCATCGCGACTATAATTATTTACTTGGAAGCTATCACCAACTGGCTCACCTGATTGATCGAACCTTCGAGCAAACACTCCCGCACGATCACCATCACGACCAAGAAACTCTACCCAGGCAATCATATAATTTCCTTGCGCATCAACAACCACGACCACGCTTTCCTGCTCACTTTCGTGCGTGACTTGTATGTCTCCGTATTTGTCGCGAAGCGGAATCATTTCGATCGACGGAATCTCTTGCTCATCAACAATATACCGATCAACAATTGTCTCTGGAATCCGTTCTTCAAGCTTATTTGAGAACTGACGCGAGAACACTTTGTACCCTTGTGCTCCATCATGCGCCCATCCGAGCCAAGCAACTGTTGCATTCCCGCGTGCATCAAGTGCGACTGATGGATCACGTTGGTAGCCTGGTGTAAAATCATTAATGCGGAACTCTCCACCAATCCGTGCGCCGATGGTATTAAACCTCTGGCCATAAATCTCATACCGCTGACCTTCTTGATACCAACTCTCCCACACTACAATAAAATTACCATGAGGATCCATTGCAATAGCCGGATCTTTCTGATGATCACGCGTAAACGTATTTACTTGCTGTTCTGGCCACACCGGTTCCCCATCTTTATTAAACTGACGAACAAAAATACCAAACTGATCACCATCTTGATACTGGCTTGCATACACAACAGCAAAATTTCCTTTAGCATCCATGGCCACTGAAGGATTAATCTGGAACCACTCAGTGTATGTGTTCACCACAATCTCCTCAGACATTTTGTATTCACGCAAACCAAACCAGACCATAACAAGTATGATAAGCGCTGCAATAATCCAAAGCGGAAAATATTTCATATATAATTATTGTATCAACATTGCGTCACCAAAGCTAAAAAACCGATAATCCTTTTCTTTTGCTTCTTCATATGCAGCTGATATATTATCTCGTCCAGCAAAAGCACTCACCAAAACCAACAAAGTAGATTTTGGCAAATGAAAATTTGTAATTAGTACATCAATAATTTGGAAATCAAAGCCTGGCTGAATAAACAGATTAACATCACCACTATAGGCGCGCAATTCTCCACCATGGAGCGCGACCACACCTTCAAGCGTACGTACTGTTGTTGTACCAACAGCAACAATTCTCCGACCTTGTTTTTTTGCTTCAGAAATTTGCGTGGCAACTTCTGCACTCACCTCAACATACTCGGCATGCATTTCATGTTCCTCAAGTGTTTCACTTTTTACCGGCTGAAATGTCCCCAAACCAACATGCAGTGTAACTTCTGCGAACTCAACTCCTTTTTCTTTAAGTTGTGCAATGAGCTCATCTGTAAAATGAAAACCTGCAGTTGGAGCAGCGACCGAACCTTCGTTCTGCGCATAAACTGTTTGGTATTTTTCAACTTCTAATGGCTCTTGCGATACATACGGCGGAATAGGGATGTGACCATGCTGATTTGCTAAGGCGCGAACTTTTTCTATTTGGATTTCAAAACGCACAATCACAATTCCTTTTT
>CAZKMQ010000077.1:0-2722 GCA_964554065.1 uncultured Gammaproteobacteria bacterium
CCAAGACAATTGCAAGAACATACCGCTTGACCACGATTTCGCAGCAGTTTTCATACCCGAACCACTTCCACCATACTCAAATGCCCCCGCAACCAAACCACAAGTCTGAACAAATGCAGACGGATCTTGATTTTCAAACTCAACTAGAATCTTGCTCAAATAAACATCTTCTTTATCAGCGGCAGCTACCAGATCAAATGCGAATAATACAGGTTCTGATTCAATTTTCGTATCTTCACCACCAAACTCAATTGTCTGATCAGCCGGAGCATATGCACCAGTCTTAATATGAAGCGCCCCAGGCTCAAGCACTGGCTCACTATCATCAACAATATATACATTTTGCAAACCATCAGTTAGACTCACACTTCCCTTGTCACTCCATGTTGAATCAAAATACTTCACATCTGTTGGATATACCACACCATCAAAATCCAAATTCACATTGGAATCCAAAATCGTATCTGCTGGATCTGCAAGAATATTAAATATTAGTGGACTGGTAGTTGGTGATACCACTGGTCTTGGATGTGAAAATTTAATAAGAAACTGGTTCGGAGCAACAGACTCACCTTCCCAAAACTGACCAGTTGCAATATTCTCAAGCTCAAGATGATCAACAGCATCATCAACATCGCCAACTTGAAAATCTCCAGTCACAGTCAATTCGCTTAAATAAGAAGTCTTTTCTGTAGCTTTTACACCAAAAGACCCAAACACCAAATCAACATCACCTATCTTTCCTGTTGGGTTATCAGCATTAGCGTCTGCAAAATCAGCATTCTCATAAACAACTAGATTGCCATCGGTTGCAATGTTATCTTCAGGACCACCACCTATGGCCACTGCACTTGGATCAGGTCCTCTATCAAAGAACCGCTCAAAAAACCCTCGCTCTTCTCTTTCAGGTCGTTCTCTACGCTCTTCATCGCGATCTCGCCGCGACTCTTGGCGCTGCTCATTATACGCTGGTAAATATCCACGCGACTCTCGCTCTGGACCAGCATCACGCCGCCCGCCATACCCTGCGGCCGCTGCAGCAGCCAATGCTGAAACCGCCAAGAATGCTACTGCAGTTCCCACCATTACTTTAGATGTTGTCTTTGTCTGGGTTTTCATAAGAAAGAATTAGAACTGAACGCAATTTTGCTGAGATGGTGTGTGCCCAGCGACAACCCCACCGATTTCATCAAGATGCAGCAATTCGGGATTCCAGTGGATTGCGCTTGTTCCTCCGTCATTACCAAGCGGAATAGATACACACAATGTATCATTAATACTTGCATCAATCGTGTCCATAGTCAAAAGCAATGTTCGTGTTTTTTTGCCAAAAACTACGTCATGTTTATCAACTTCCCAACTAACTAGCCAATGCTTAGCAATATCAGTACTAGCAAATGGTCCGTCAGGCTCTGCCGTTGCATTACTTATCATTGTGCTACCAATCAAATTACTTGATTGCAATGTGTCTTTAAACAAAGAAACTTGACGCGAACTTGGCACATCTATAGTCGTATGCAATGCAAACTGAATTGCAGTCAATACCGTCTCGACATCAATATCACCCGATTGTAGATCTATCTTTGCAATAACCTTATCAGTGCCACCTGTTGCAGCTCCGGTTGGTGAATCCGCTGACCAATCAACATATGGCCATGGTGTGAACACTGTAATTGGAGCGCTATACGAATACCCCTTGATTACTGGCTGCTCTGCACTGTCTGCTATCATCGCTTCAATATCACTTGGATTTACCATACCCATAAAGGTGCACAAACCTACTTCATTTACGACTTCTCCTAACATTTCCGGTTCATTATGAAAATACGTTGCTGCACGAACACTTAAAATCGTATTTGTTCCTTCTGGAACAGTAAAGTCTTTGCCTTCAAGGTTAAAGTTCACATTAGCATTTGACTCTCCAAAGCTATTTTCAGTTAGTGCGATACTGATCATATCTGACCCATCCCACAATGAATACGCGTTAATATTACACCATCCTCCTTGTTTCTTTGTAGACTTTGAAGGTTCTGCCAACTGAACAGTAAGTTCAGACAAATCAATATCACTTCCTACTGCAGTTAACTTGACCTGCATAATCTCCCAAGATTTTGTAGTAAAATCTTTCCCAAGCGGCCATGACTTTGGTGTAAGGCTTGAAGAAGCGCTATTACTTATGATAAGCGTTGGCTGCTCATCTCCAGGAAGGATGACAACTGGCCCACCACCAATTGCATTACCACGACCTGTATCTTCTCTACGCGATGTCTTCTCACGCCTGCTTGTTGTCTTCTGCTCTTGACGCTGTTCATTATATGCCGGTAATGGATCAGAACTTCTACTATCACGAATACGATCGCCTCCAACAGCAGCAGCTGCGGCTACGGCCGCTATCCCTAAAAAAGCAACAGCAACAGCTGTACTTGTAGATGTTTTGGTAGTCGTACGTTTACTCATAAGCAGTAATTATAAAAATATAGTTTGATTATACATTAAGTTTCATTATGTACCAAAAGTGTCTGTGTTGGATATGCGAACAAAAATCCGTTTTTCTCCACAGCTTTGTAAATAGAGAAATTAATCTTTTCACGCACATCCATGAATTGCTTAAACTCAGCTGAATCAACATAGTAAACCAGATCATACGCCAACCCCTGGTCCACAAATTCAGCCAAGTGACACCGATCAAATATGGCCTTTTTCTCATCTTTCACAATTTCCT
>CAZKMQ010000078.1:0-2597 GCA_964554065.1 uncultured Gammaproteobacteria bacterium
CCAATTAATTGTAGCACATAATTACAGCGGTGACAAGTCTGTGGTATACTGTGTGCACATAATCAAATATTTTATGGAAGGTGGATACACACAACAACAAATGATCAGCGGAATTATCTCCGTGGTAGCATTAATTATTGCGTATGTAATTTGGCAAAGGGCGCAGGGTAAAGCAGATGTATCAAAAAAGTTTAAAGGAAAGGGATCAACACCAACTCTTGGTTCATTTTCTCGCGATGTAACTGCACTTGCTAAAGAAGGTAAGGTGGATCCAGTGATTGGCAGGGAAAAGGAGATTAAGCGCGTGATTCAGATTTTGTCCCGTCGCAGTAAGAACAATCCTGTACTAATAGGTGAGCCGGGTGTTGGGAAAACAGCTATTGTTGAAGGTCTTGCGTATAAGATTGATGCTAATGATGTGCCGGAAATTTTGCAGGGGAAGCGTGTGTTGCAGCTCGACGTTCCAGAGCTCATGTCTGGTACAAAGTACCGTGGAGAGTTTGAACAAAGAGCAAAACGGCTTGTAAATGAAATACAAAAGAGTGAGCGTAACATAATTTTGTTTATTGATGAAATCCATGTGGTAATGCAGTCGCGTGGTACTGAAGGCTCGATTAACTTTTCAGATATTTTGAAGCCGGCATTAGCGCGTGGCGAACTGCAGCTTGTAGGTGCAACAACACTGAAAGAGTATGATCAGTATTTTAAGATTGATGAGGCGCTCGAGCGTCGATTCCAACCAGTGATTGTTGACGAGCCGTCAGTTGAAGATGCTATTGTGATCATGCAGGGTATTAAGAAAAATTACGAAGAGTATCACAATGTGAAATATACAGATGAGGCTGTACGTAGTTCAGTGACGCTTTCCAAAGAATATATTAAGGACAGATTATTACCGGATAAGGCTATTGATGTTATTGATGAAGCTGCCGCAATGGTGAAAGTTGCGCGTGGTTCAAATCCAGACAGTGCGATTGGACTTCTTCATGGTGCAGCAAAGGAAGCTAAGGAAAAGCATTTTGGTGATGATAAGGAGTTGCAAAAGTTACATGGTGAGTTAGTGACGATTAGTAAGAAAGAACAAGGTGCAAAAGGTAAGAAAGCACTGGAGACATTGCGCGCTAAAAAACTTGAAGTAGTTGCTAAGATTGAATCTAAGCAGCAGACAATTGCAAAGGAAAAAGGTGATTTGATTGTAGATATTGGTGACATTAAGCAGGTTGTTGCTGATTGGTCAGGTCATAAAATAGAAGACATTCACTAGGTATGAAGATTTTTGGTGGTATATTGATCGCAGCATTAGGTATTTGGCTCTTGTTCAAAACCGAGTCAGTGATGAATACATTTGGTCGTATTGAATGGGCAGAAGTTAAAATGCAGATGTATGGTGGTTCGCGTATGGCCTATAAGCTTATTGGTCTAATTGCAGTGATTGTTGGTATGCTTATGATAACTGGACTTGGTGGCCCGATTCTTGAGTCAGTTGCCCATTCCATGTTTGGTCAGAGATAATATGTTTACAGTTGCAGGTACAAAGTTAATTGATCCACAAGCAGTGCTTGAGCACATTGGTGTTCGTGATGGTGCGCGCATTGCAGATCTTGGGTGTGGTCGCGTGGGGCAGTTTGTTTTTCCTGCAGCTCAAATAGTAGGTGAGCACGGGGTTGTTTATGCAGCAGATATTCAAAAGCAGGTGATACAGGAAATTCGTGATGCAGTTGAGTTTCGCCATTTGGAAAATGTTCAGGCGATTTGGTGTGATTTAGAGAAGACTGGAAATGCTCGTATTCCACAAGGCACGATTGATGTGGCGCTTTTGGTAACCACACTGTTGCATGCAAAGGATAAGAAAACCATGCTCAAAGAAGCAAGGCGATTATTAAAGGATGGTGGTAAGCTTTTGGTGATTGATTGGCTTGCTTCAGCTACTGAATTTCTTGATAAAACTGACGTTGATCCAGTTGATAAGGATGAGGTAAAAAAACTTGCTTCTTCATCTGGCTTTAAATTTCTAGAAGAACTTAGTCCAGGTAAATTCCATTTTGGGCTTGTATTTCTTAAATAACTGAGGTACACTATTTTTGTTATTATTTCGGGCCGCAAGGCTCTTCTTAATTATGTCTCTTACAGCAGTATTTAATACAGACTATTGGTTCAGCGCTCCAGGTGTGATTACTACGCAGGCATTGTGGATTCTTTTGGTATTTTTTGTGGGGATGATAGTGATTGGAATAGTATTTAAGCAAGTGGCACAAAAAGGCAAGGTAGAGAAGTTCTTAGGTAAGGTTCTTCAGAAGTGGGGAAGCTTACTTATGCTCATGGGCTTTTTTGGTTTGTTATATGTCTGGTTGCGATACGAGCGTACGCCATTGTTTTCATTCCGATTCATGTTGGGTATTTGGGTTCTTGGTTTTATATTCTGGGCCTACAAAATTTTGAAATACCAAAAGAAAAAAGTTCCGGAACTGCGCGAGCGACATCAGCGAGATGCTGAGCGATACGCGTATGTACCGCGACCGCGCTAGACTCGGCAAATGGGGCGAGCAGGTTGCGGTTTTTTATTTACGAAAAAAAGGTTTTTTGATTTTAGAAAAAAA
>CAZKMQ010000079.1:0-2328 GCA_964554065.1 uncultured Gammaproteobacteria bacterium
GGAATTCACGATTGCGTCCTTGTTTGGCGCTGCCTCCAGCAGAATCACCCTCAACAATATAGAGTTCGCTCTGTGTTGCATCACGACTTGAGCAGTCTGAAAGTTTTCCTGGTAGAGTAAATCCATCAAGTGCACCTTTGCGCAATACTGATTCTCTTGCAACTCGTGCTGCTTTGCGAGCTTTGGCTGCTAAGATACATTTACCAAGAATTGCTTCTCCGTCCTTTGGGTGTTCTTCTAAGTAATTAAGCAGAGCTTTGGCAAATACACCTTCAACTGCTGGTTTTACTTCTGGGTTGCCAAGCTTTCCTTTGGTTTGTCCTTCAAATTGTGGTTCTGGAACTCGCACAGAAATGATTCCACTCAATCCTTCGCGTACATCATCACCACTAAGGTTCTCGTCTTTTTCTTTCAAAATATTCTTAGCTCGCGCATAGGAGTTTAGGGTTCTGGTAAGCGCGGTTCGAAATCCAGCAACATGAGTTCCTCCTTCAGGGTTTAATATGCTATTGGTAAATGCAAAAAGAGATTCCTTATACTCATTAGTGTATTGCAGCGCAATTTCAACTTGAATATCCTCGTGTTCTTTTTCAATATAGAAAATATTCTCATGTTTTGGTTCTTTAGCTGCGTTGATGTGTCGTACATATGATTGGATACCCCCACTAAAGTAGAAAACATACTCTTGCGCCTTTTCTTTGTCACGATTATCTAAAATACTGATTTGTACTCCCTTAGTCAAATATGCATGTTGGCGCATTCGATTCAAAATAGTTTGCCAGTCGAATTCCATGGCATCAAAAATTGTATCATCCGGCATGAAAGTAATGGTCGTACCAGTAGTCTTGGTTTTGCCTATTGATTTAACCTTTTTCTGCACAACTCCACGCTTGTATTCTTGCTGCCAAATCTTTCCGTCTCGGTGTACCTCAGCTCGAGTCCATTCAGAAAGTGCATTCACAACAGAAACACCTACACCGTGCAACCCACCAGATACTTTGTATCCACCACCACCGAATTTACCACCTGCATGCAACTTTGTGAGTACAAGCTCTAAAGCACTCACCTTGTATTGTTTGTGAATATCTACAGGAATACCACGGCCATTATCTGTTACCGCAACTGAACCATCGTCGTTAAGTGTCACAGTAATACGATCACAATATCCTGCCATTGCTTCATCAATTGCGTTGTCTACCACTTCCCAAACTAAGTGGTGCAACCCAGTAACACCTGTTGAACCGATATACATTCCTGGGCGCTTGCGTACAGCCTCAAGACCTTCGAGCACTTGAATGTTTTTTGCATCATAATTTGCATCTGGCTTTGCAGACTTTTTCGCTTTTGTGGGTTTTTTTGCTGGTTTAGTTGCCATAGTTAGTCTATAAATACGGGTGTATTTTATCAAAAATTGGCGGTTATGGCAAGGTGTGGCTGGGGCAAAAACCAATTTTGCAGTATAATACAATCACTATGAGCAAACATCAGAAATTTGAAAAATATAGACCAACATCTCCAGAGGATTTAACTGCTAAGCAGTTGAATTTTGGTATTTGGTGGACTGCGCATAAAGTAGGGTTCCGGCGCTTGCTTATTGGTGTGCTTGCCATCATTGGTGTAAGCGGAATTGGGTATGGAATCTACGGCGTTGGTAACTATTTTATTGTTGAGCGCAGCCGAGGTGTTGCTGAGCATAGTTACTTTGTTCAGCCAAAAGTACCGTTTGCTGCATATCATGAAAGCCTTGCGCCAGTTGAACCGTCGTTTGGCGGAGTAAGCGTACTTGAGGCGACTGGTGATCTATACGACTTTGTAGTGCGCGCGAATAATTCAAATACAGATTGGTATGTGACGTTTGATTATCAGTTTGTGTTCGGTGATCGTTCAACAGAGTTCCAGTCAGCAATGCTTGTGCCGGATAAGGAAACCATTCTTGGATTTTTGGGATATAAGACAGAATTGCGACCAAGTGGAGCAATCATAAATATTACTAATGTGCAGTGGCGACGTATTTCGCCACATGAGGCTCCTGATCCGGCAGAATATGTTGAGGCGAGAAATACAATGGATATTCGTAATGTTCAGTTTTTCCCTGGAGCGCAAGGCACAGATGGATTGAAGGCTAATCGCGCCGTTTTCACTATTCAGAACAATACCGCGTATAATTTTTGGTCTATCCCAACCTATGTGCTACTGTATCAAGGCTCATCTTTGCGCGCGGTTGAGCAAACTCACATCGGTGAGTTGAAATCCGGTGAACAACGTGATGTTGACGTGCGATCATTTAAAACAGGAGTAAAGGCAAACAACGTCGAGGTGTATCCGTAT
>CAZKMQ010000080.1:0-223 GCA_964554065.1 uncultured Gammaproteobacteria bacterium
AGTTAGAAGAAAAAGAACACGAAGAATAAATATGGCAAAAAAGCGTGGATTCAATGCAGGCATATTCATGAGCAGCAAGTTCTTGCTTGCAGCACTTCTTATTGCGGTGTTGCTTGCAGTTGGATTTGCTCGTGTGTATCTAAAGAATTACAGTAGCATAAAAGAGATTGAACAGCTTGAGCTTGAGGCTAAGCGCTTGGAAACTGAGAAAGTTTCATTGCTT
>CAZKMQ010000080.1:233-1994 GCA_964554065.1 uncultured Gammaproteobacteria bacterium
ATGTGCAATCTGATGCATATGTAGAGGAAGAGGCACGGAAAAATTTGCAATACAAAAAACCAGGCGAGGAAGTTGTGGTGTTCAAGGATCCACAAGTTGAGGTAGGTAAAGGCAATATTGAAATACACAAAAGTAATATTGTGTTGTGGTGGGAATATTTTTTCGCGCCTAATTCATAGCATATGACAAAACCCGATCCAGAGGAACATATTGATGTAAAGAGCGCTGAAAAAGGTGCTGGCTACGCTATTTTGGGAGTGGTAGTTATTCTGCTGCTCTTGTGGGTATATGGTGTGTATCGTGGCGGGTGGACAAGTAGTTTTATAACTAAGCCTGCACAGTGGTTGCATATGCCGATTGCATATGTTGATGGAACACTGTTGACTTATCCATCATTTGCAGAAGATGTGCGTGTGCTTAAAGAGATTAATGATCAGAATACGGAGCTTTCGCTCAATAAGTTCACTCCAGATGAGCAAGGGAATAATATTCTTGATAGACATATTCAAGTTGCAGTTTTAAAAAAACTCGCTGAGCGATATGAAGTTGATTTAACGCTAGATGATGCAGTTGAGCTTTTTGATAAAGGAAATGTTTTGCCTGGTTTGCCAAATGGTCCAGAAGCATATGAGGAACTTGGGTTGAGCAAAGAATCTTTTGTTTCAAAAGTGATTTATCCAATCCTTTTGGCTGATGCTGTTAATGAAGTTATTGTTTTTGATAAAGATGTGCAATCACAAGTATTTATTATTGCAGAAGATGTGCTAAGGCAGTTGCAAGGTGGTGCGAATTTTGAAGAATTGGCCCAGCAGTATAGTGAAGATCCAGGGAGCGCAATTGACGGCGGCTCGCTTGGGTGGTTTGGTCGTGGAGTAATGGTGTCTGAGTTTGAAGATGCAGCATTTGCGCTTAAGCCAGGGGAGGTTAGCGGTTTAGTTGAAAGTGCATTTGGTGTTCATATTATTAAACTTGAAAAAGAGCGCGAGTCAGAATCTGGCGAGCGCGAACTTAATGCAAGGCACATTCTATTTAGCGCACTTGGCGCTGAATCAATTGCGAAAGACTTGCAAGATGAGCTTACGATTTGGCGGTTTCTAAAGTGGTAGTTTCAAAATTAAAAAAGACCGTCTTGGTTAAGAGGTCTTTTTTTGGTTTTTGCTGATTCGGCTTTAGCCCATGGTAATACCTCGTGGACGTGTGCGCGCTTTGTAGCGAATCATCAGAGCTACGCTACCGTTGCCAACAATGCCATTGAGAATCGGGTGAGCAAGCTCATACCAACTATTTTCGTTCCAGCTGACAAAGATGCCAAAGCACATCAACACGTAGCAACTTACCGCAACATCCCACGCAAGTTTGGCTTCCTTTGCTTTGCCAGAGTACAGGCCGTCGAGTGTTGGCCAGAATGAGATGAGGAAGATTCCTTGTAGTAGCAAGTTCGCAATTACCGCATCTCCTGTGGTTTGCCAGAAATAGCCAATGATGAGCACTAGCATAGCAGTGAACCAGTCTAATGAGTTCAAGGCAGTAAACTTGCCTTGATACCAAGCCAGACAAAAGATGCTGAATAGTCCAATTGTGGACACACAGGTGATTAACCATTTGCCCATGTCTCCATCAACAACGTACCAATAGCTCACTGTGTTCATGCTACAAACTACCACCCAGATCAGCCAGGTCGCTGGATTTGGTGTGGACTGGCTTCTTAGTAGTTGTTTGATGTAAATAGCAATTACGAGTAGCAAGCCCATGTTTGCAGCC
>CAZKMQ010000081.1:0-1964 GCA_964554065.1 uncultured Gammaproteobacteria bacterium
ATAGGGTTGACAAGGTGGTGTCAATGTGGTAGATTCAGAGTCTGGAATAAACGGCGGATTATATAGTTACCGATTAGCCAGACCCACTCATGTGTGAACTCATATGAGCCCTAACATTATAAGTCCTGAGAATAGTTTCGTTTTTAAATACGTTGGCGGTTTCTCAAGGCTTTTTCTTTTTGGCCAAAATCTGATCATGGGGTACAATGCCTTAACCTATGATCAACTTCAAAGAAGAATTAAATGATGAGCAATATGCTGTTGTCAGCCGTGGTGATGGTCCGGCGTTGGTTTTGGCTGGAGCCGGGTCAGGTAAGACGCGAACTATAACGTATCGGGTTGCACACTTAATAGAAAACGGTGTGCAAGAAGATCGGATTCTTTTGGTTACATTTACTAATAAAGCATCGCGCGAGATGTTGCTTCGAGTTGAGGAATTGCTCGGCCGACAAGTGCAAGGATTATGGGGCGGAACATTTCACAGCATTGCACTGCGACTGCTCAAGAAATATGCTGGCGTTTTGGGCTATGAAAATAATTTTACGATTATTGATAGTGACGACAGTAAAGCGCTGATCAAGTTGTGTATTAAAGAAGAGGGCATAGACACATCAGGAAAGCGATTTCCGGCGCCGCGCGTTTTAGCCGGTATAATTTCGTATGCGCGCAATGCTGATACCACGATCGGTGATGTGCTCGATCTGAAGCATCAGAATTTTCTTCAGCACCTTGAACAGATCAACGCCGTAGCCAATCGTTATTATGATAAAAAACGAGAAGCACATGTCATGGATTTTGATGATTTGCTTATAAATTTATACCGCTTACTCACAACCAACGAAAAAATCCGCGAAAAACTCGCTGACCAATTCCAATACGTTTTAGTTGATGAATATCAAGATACAAATTTGGTTCAAGCGCGAATTATTAAAGCGCTCGTACAAAAGCATCGCAACATTCTGGTTGTAGGGGATGACGCGCAAAGCATTTATTCGTTCCGCGCAGCGAACATTAAGAACATTTTGCAGTTTGAGAAAGATTTTCCTGATGTAAAAATCCACAGATTAGAAATAAACTACAGATCAACGCCAGACATTCTCAAAGTGGCAAATACTGTCATCAGTAATAACAAGAAACAATTCCGCAAGAATCTCAAAAGCGTAGTTGAGCCACATGTTAAGCCACGCATTGTTCCATCGGCAAATAAGTTTGATGAAGCAAAGTTTATTGCTTCAAGAATTTTTGAGTTACAAGATGCCGGAGTGAAAGCAAATAACATCGCTATATTGTTCCGCGCAGCATTTCATAGCCAAATGCTTGAACTTGAACTAACCAAGCGCGGTATTCCGTATGAGTTCAGAGGCGGTCTAAGGTTTTTTGACCGCGCGCATATCAAAGACGTACTTGCATACTTGCGCTTGCTTTCAAATCTAAATGATCAAGTAGCTTGGATGCGCGCACTATCAATGCAAGAGGGGATTGGACCTGCAACGGTTTCAAAAATTCTCGCGGTGGTGAAAGAATGCAAAACACTTGAAGAAGTAGAAAAATTAAAAGACATGCCACTTTCTTCCAAAGCAAAGAACGGTTGGTGGCAAATGATGCAGATTATTACGGAAATGCTACGTGTTCCACGATCAGATGTGGCAGAACTCATTAGATCAGTAAGTACATCACGGCAATACAAAGATTATCTCCAAGCAACGCACACAGATTGGAAAGATCGCCTAGAAGACCTGCAACAACTTGCGCTATTTGCATCAAAAGCCAAGGATTTGGATAGTTTTCTTAATGAAGCAAGTTTACAAGAAGGATTTGGCACTACAAAAGAGATAGATCATGAACCAAAAGTCATTCTTTCCACGATTCACCAGGCAAAAGGACTTGAATGGGATACGGTTTTTGTAATTCATATGCTGATGCCAGGTTTTCCAAATGACCGGGCCCTAAAAGAACCAGATGGA
>CAZKMQ010000082.1:0-1527 GCA_964554065.1 uncultured Gammaproteobacteria bacterium
AGCTGCATGCTTTGTGTAAACCCACATGGCAAGAAAAATGTAAATGCACCAAGCAGCACTGGCGCCATTTTATGTTCAGAGTTCTTAAGGCGATTCCACACACCCATTGCTTTACGCGGCATTCGAATACCCACACGACTAAGCGACGGCACAACACCCAAGATATTAAGCCCTAGCCACACAAGTACAAGTGCAATGGCAAGAGTGAACCAGCCCATTAGCGTATTGCTGATAGTCATCCAACCACCTACTACGCCGAGCACACCACCAAGTACAAAAAAAGTTGCCAACCTACCAACATGAAATAGAAGATGCGGCTTCACATTTGTTTGAAAGTATGTTCCACGACTTTTATACTTAGCACCGAACGAAATAACAACCGCACCAACAACTGCAAGACATGAAGACAATGAAGCCACAACCCCGATAAGCAATGCCGCTCCGAATGTTACATCAGACGGATCAACACTAATCCAATCGAACACTCCAATCCAACTCAAATATTTGTATACAATATACAAACAGAACACAACCAGAAGCGCATATAGCCATTGCGCAAAACTTGCATTCTCTCTTTTCCCAACTATTGGCTCAAACGATGCCTGATATCCCAAGTTCTCGATCTTTGTTAAAACCGCATCATGATCAACATCATCATGATGACAATACACTTTCGCCACCTTCTTTTGGTGACACACCGTGACACGCTCAACACCCTCAACTTGCACAACCTCATCGGTGATAAGCATTTCGCACGACACGCATGTCATACCATTTACATACACCTTCTTGTAATAACCCATACTTATTTATTGGACAACTTAGTAACCTGCAACATTTCCTTGATTGCTTTTTGTTGTTTTGCACTATTCTTAGAAAGAATTGCTTTTTTAAAACAGGTATTCAAATGGTTTTCCAAAAGCGATCTGTTAGCGGATTTAAGCAGTCCAATCGCTGCCAAGTTCTGCTGCATAATATCTATACAGTATTTATCATCCTCGAGCATTGCTATAACTTTTATAAGAAGACTGGAAGATTTTTTTAAATTGATAAGCGCCGCGTCCTTAAGTGAACGTGTATTTTTATTCATAAAAAATTAATTAACAGTGGAGTTAATACCCCCACCCCAGGTGTAGGTATACACTACCACATAAATATTATTTCAAAAAAAACTTATCCCCAACCACAAAAAATACAAGACCACTTTCCAGTGATCTTGTCTTTTTGGAGCCGTCACGCGGGCTTGAACCGCGGACCTCATCCTTACCATGGATGCGCTCTACCAACTGAGCTATGACGGCATGTGAGAGAAGAAGCAGATGTTTACATTTGATTCTTCCGAACATGCCTAATAGCTACGAGCCCCAGTAGGGGCGAGTCGATATGACGGCATGTGAGAGAAGAAGCAGATGTTTACATTTGATTCTTCCGAACATGCCTAATAGCTACGAGCCCCAGTAGGGGCGAGTCGATATGACGGCATGTGAGAGAAGAAGCAGATGTTTACATTTGATTCTTCCGAACATG